>JASLES010000083.1 GCA_030151005.1 Silvimonas sp. | reverse complement strand
TCAAGATTTGCTGGCCATTTTACAAGCCATGAAGGCGGCCGGCAGCCTCAAGGCTGACCTTGAGGTGATCTGACGCGGTATCCCCCTGCCGCGTCACATCGGCCCGACCCACCCCCGGGGTCGGGCGTTTTTTTTGGGGTTGAGGCATTTGGTATTAGCGCCTTACGGCGCGGCTGGTTTGGATACCGGCGGTGGCCGGAGCACGTTACTTTTCTTTGGCGAAGCAAAGAAAAGTAACGTGGGCCCGGCACCCCGGGTATCAAATGCCTTTCAAACCCCGCGCCGTCAGGCGCTAACACCCCCCCAGAGACCCCTGGCACGCCGATTGCTTCATACAGCTACAAAGACACCACCGTGTATACGACCCCATGACGTTAGACAGCCCGGCCAGCCGCAGTAATCTGGCGCAAGCCTTAGCCTCTGATCCGAACAGCATCACTGCTTTGCGCCAGACTGCCAATACCAATTCGCAGGCCGGGGTCAAAGCCGTGGCGCAGCAGTTCGAAGCGCTGTTGATGCAGCAGATGCTCAAGTCCATGCGCGACGCGACGCCGCAGTACGACACGCTCTCAAGCTCGCCGGCGTCCAGCATGTTTCGCAGCATGTACGACGAGCAGATTGCGTCGAACATGTCAGCGCATGGCGGGGTGGGGTTGGCAGATGCCATCGTGCGGCAGATCAGCATTCAGCAAGATCCATCCTTGCTCAAGCAGGCCTGGCACACACCGCCCAACCCGTTTGGCAAGAGCAGTACGCTGACGGGCAAAGCGGCAACAACGGCAGCGGGGGCGGCAAAAGATGCCGGTGACGGCGGCAATACCTCGTCGTTTATCGACAAGATTGGCAATGCAGCCAAATCGGCCAGCGCCACGTTAGGGGTTTCGCCACATGTGCTGGTGGCCCAGGCCGCGCTGGAAACCGGTTGGGGGCGCAAGCCGCTGACCGACGCTGCAGGCCAGGATACACACAACCTGTTTGGCGTGAAAGCCGGCAAGGATTGGCAGGGCAAGACGGCAGATGTCACCACCACGGAATACGTGAACGGCGTGCCGCAAAAGAAGACCGAGACATTTCGGGCGTATGACTCTTATGCAGATGCCATGAGCGACTACGCCAGCATCATCAAAAAGCGTTTTAGTGATGCGGTGGGTTCGGGTAGTGATGCAAAAGGGTATGGCACAGCGTTGCAATCCAAAGGCTATGCCACAGACCCGTCTTACGCCGGCAAGCTGGCGTTGGTGGCTGCCCGCGTGCAAAGACAAATGGCCGGTGCGGGCGACGCCTGAACGGGCACAAGTTGAACGCGACCGGGGCGGTTGACCGGTCGATGCGGTCAAGAATCGGGCTGGCTGGCCGATATCAGGTGAAAGCGGTGGTTGTGGGTAAACCAGCTGCCGCGAACAAGTATGGAGCAGGACAATGAGTGTTTTCAGTATCGGCGTATCGGGTCTGAACGCGGCGAATCTGGGGCTGGTGACCACCGGCCACAATATCGCCAATGCCAGCACGCCCGGCTATTCGCGCCAGAGCATCGTGCAAAGTGCACCGTACCCGCAGCAAACGGGTAGCGGCTTTGTCGGCATGGGCGTTCAAGTCGATACCATCAAGCGCGCATATGACCAGTTCCTGACCAAGAACCTGCAATCGGCGACGTCGCAAAACAGTTATCTGACGTCTTATCTGTCGCAGTTGCAAGACATCGATAACATCGTGGCAGACCCGACTGCGGGTGTATCACCGGCGCTGCAAGACTTTTTCACTTCGGTGCAGGGCGTGTCCAGCAATCCGTCGGATTCGCCGTCGCGCACCGCCATGCTGACGTCGGCCCAGACTCTGGTGGCCCGTTTCCAGACGTTTAACACCCAATTGCAGCAAGAAGCGACCACCACCAACGGCCAGATCAGCGATACCGTTAACAGTATCAACGCCATTACTTCGCAGATTGCCAATCTGAATTCGCAGATTTCGGTACTCGGTAACTCTGGCCAGCCGCCCAACGATTTGCTGGATCAGCGTGATGAACTGGTGCAGAACCTGAACCAGTATGTGAAAGCCACGACCGTCACCAATAGCGATGGCTCGCTGAACGTGTTCATTGGCAATGGCCAGAACGTGGTGGTAGGCGGGAATGCGTTCCAGTTGGCAGCGGTGCAATCGCCCTCCAACCCGCAGAATATTTCTGTGGCGTACAAGCTGAACAACACCACCGTTTATTTGCCGGATAACTCGCTGGCCGGCGGTAGCCTGCAAGGCCTGCTGGATTTCCGGAACAATTCGCTGACGCTGGCGCAAAACACATTGAACCTGACGGCGATTGGTCTGGCGCAAACCTTCAATGCGCAGCACAAAGCCGGTCAGGATCTGAATGGCAATATCGGGCAGAACATTTTCTCTTACCCGGGCGCCACCAACTTTACGGCCAGCGTGAACGGCGTGAACGTCAATGTCAGCCTGCCGACCGCATCTTCACCGACGCCACAGTCCGATTTCTCGCTGGCGTACGACAGCACCAGTGGCAATTACACGCTGACGCGCCTGACCGATAACTCGACCGCTACCATTACCGGGGCGCAAATGACGGCCGGCTTTACCGGGCTGGGCGTGACCTTGCAATCGGGTAGTACACCCGCAGCCAGCGGCGCCGGGACGTTTTCTTTCCCGCCGGCCCTGGGTTCGGTCAATGCCAACTCGTTGAACACCGGCAATGCGCAACTCACGGGTTACATCAGTGATGCCACCAAGCTGACGACCAGCAATTACAAGTTCAGCTATGATGGCACCAACTACACCATGACGCGGTTGTCCGACAACACGCAGACCACGTTCACTGCCGCGCAAGTGGCGGCGGGCCCGGTCGGTGCGGATGGCTTTCTGGTGAACATTGCCAGCGGCACCATGAATGCGGGCGACAGTTTTAATGTGCAGCCGGTTGCCAACTTGATTTCCGGCATGTCGGTGGCCACATCGGACCCATCGCTGGTGGCAGCGGCGGCGCCAATTACGGCCACGGCCAACATCAACAACACGGGTTCGGTGACATTGACCCAGCCGACGGTGACTACGCCGCCGACCACGACGACCAGCGGTTCGATCAACCCGGCATTGAAAGACCCGGTGACGCTGAAGTTCACCTCGCCGACGACCTACACGCTGACCGATAGCACCACTGGCGTGACGACGGCCGCGCAGACGTATACGGCTGGCATGACAGTAAGCTACAACGGCTGGAATATGGTGCTTAATGGCACCCCGGCGACGGGCGATACCATTACCGTCGGCCCAACCGTCGCGGGTACATCGGATAACCGCAACGCGCTGGCGCTGGGTAACCTGCAGACCTCCAAATTGCTGCTGAACGGTTCGGTGACTTATCAGGACGCCTATAGCAATATGGTGTCCAATATTGGTACCGAGACCAATCAGGTCAAGGTGATGTCGCAGGCGCAGACCACGGTGCTGACCAACGCCCAGACCGCGCGCGATTCGCTCTCTGGTGTGAACCTGGATGAAGAGGCTGCCAACCTGCTGCGTTATCAGCAGGCTTATCAGGCTGCCAGCAAAGTGATCCAGATTGCCCAGGAAGCATTCCAGTCGATTGTGAATATCAGTTAAGTCTGGCCGCTTTCTGCCGATATCAAAGACAGATAGACAGTATTGATGTGCCGGCCAGTGCCGGTGTGATGAACTTGGGCCTGTTGTCGGGCGGGCCACCGGGACAAACCAGGTGGAAGGGGTTTGAAACATGCGTATTGCAACCAGCACCATCTACAATCTGAACACCCAGAATCTGGATAACCTGACCTATCAGCAGAATCAGCTGCAGCAGCAGCTTTCTACGGGTCGTAAAATCCTGACGCCGGCAGATGATCCGGTGGGTTCTGCACGCCTGTTGAATGTGACCCAGTCGCAGGATCTGACCACGCAGTACAACACCAATGCCCAGTCGGCGGATTCGGCGTTGCAGCTGCAGGGTTCCAACATCAGTTCCATCATCACCGCGATCCAGAATATCCAGTCGCTGGCGATTGAGGCGGGTAACGCCTCGCAAACCGGTTCAGACAAGCAGGCCATCAATGCTCAATTGTTGGGCAACTACCAGCAATTGCTGGGCCTTGCCAACGCCACGGACGGCAGCGGTCAATATCTGTTCTCTGGTTACAAGGGCAGCGTTAAACCGTTTACCGAGACCAGTTTCGGCAATGTGACCTACAACGGTGACCAGGGGCAGCGTCAGGTACAGATTTCTGGCTCGCGCGCGTTGCCAACGTCGCTGGCCGGTTCGCAGATCTTTCAGCAGATCAAGAACGGCAACGGCACATTTAACGATACCGCTGCATCGACCAATACCGGTACCGGCCTGATTGGCGCGGGGACAGTGCTGGATAAATCGCAATGGAATTCGACCACTAACGATCAGAATTTCAATATCGTTTTCCAGACGCAGCCGAACACCACTGACCCCAGTGCCCCACCCACAGTGACGTACGACATTGTGGACAACCTGCAGACGTTGCCCGACGGGACAGCCAACCCCAACTACAACAAGTCCTTGCTGGACGGCTATGACTACACTGCGTCCGGTGCGCGCACGGGTGCCTATCCGCGCACGTATAACGATGGTGGCGACATCCAGCTGTCGCAGCAGCCTGGTGACCCGGCGACGCCGCTGATCCCCAACTGGAACTTTGGCGCCAGCATCAACATGACGGGTACGCCCAAGGCCGGAGACAGTTTCAACGTCGCTGCCAGTACCAATCAGGATATCTTTACCACGATCAAGAATTTCTCGACCGCATTGACCAGTTACGCCACCGATACCTCGGGCACGGCGCAGGCGGCGTTCCAGAACCAGCTCAATAGTGTTATTTCTGCGCTAGGCAACTCGCTGAATACGGCGGTAACGGTGAACGCCAGCATTGGCGCATGGCAGAAAGAATCGACCCAGCAACAGAGCACCAACTCCAACCTGAATCTGGCGTATAGCTCGACCATTGCGGACTTGAACGGGCTCGATTACGCCCAAACCATCAGTGACTTCACGCAGAACCAGACCACGCTGGAAGCCGCGCGCCAGACGTATTCCAAAGTGGCCGGCCTGAGCTTGTTCCAGTACATCTCCTGATTCATCTTTACCGGATGGATGCAATGACAGCGGGCTCTGCGGAGCCCGTTTTTGTTTTGTGCACAGCGCCCAGGGTGGCGCTCATGTTTTAATAGCGGCCATGAGCAAAATCAAATCCCAGTTTGTATGCCAGTCTTGTGGCGGCACCTCGCCCAAATGGCAGGGCCAGTGCCCGCATTGCGGTGACTGGAACTCGCTGACTGAAGCCGTGGCTCAGTCCACCGCGCCGGCGCGGTTTCAGTCACTGGCGGCAGATGGTGCCATCCGGCAGTTGTCAGATGTCGAAGCCATAGACCTGCCGCGCACGCCAACCAGCCTCGCTGAACTTGACCGCGTACTTGGGGGTGGTCTGGTACCTGGTGGTGTAGTGTTGATTGGTGGTGATCCGGGGATCGGCAAATCCACCCTGCTGTTACAGGCATTGACGCAGATGTCGGCGGGTGTCCGCGTGTTGTACGTCAGTGGTGAAGAATCTGCCGAGCAGATTGCGTTGCGCGCGCGGCGCCTGCAATTGGCCAATGGGCCAGTCGGGCTGCTGCCAGAAATCAATCTGGAAAAAATCCTGGCTACGCTGGATCGCGAAAAGCCGCAGGTCGTCGTCATTGACTCGATCCAGACGTTGTACTCGGAAGCGCTCAGTTCAGCGCCCGGCAGCGTGGCTCAGGTGCGCGAGTGTTCAGCCCAGTTAACCCGTGCCGCCAAGCGCAGCGGGATCAGTATTTTGCTGGTGGGTCACGTGACCAAAGAGGGCGCTCTGGCCGGGCCACGCGTGCTGGAGCATATCGTCGACGCCGTGTTGTACTTTGAGGGTGACACGCATTCCAGTTTCCGGCTGATCCGCGCCATCAAGAACCGCTTTGGTGCAGTGAACGAACTGGGCGTCTTTTCCATGACCGACCGGGGCCTGAAAGAGGTCACCAACCCGTCGGCACTATTTCTGAGTCAGCATCGGGAACCCGTGCCAGGTTCTTGCGTGCTGGTGACGCAAGAGGGCACGCGCCCCATGCTGGTGGAAATCCAGGCGCTGGTTGATGACACGCACGCGCCGCAGCCCAAGCGCCTGGGGGTCGGCATCGAGCAAAACCGCCTGGCATTGCTGTTGGCCGTATTGCACCGTCATGCTGGCGTGGCTGTGTTTGACCAGGATGTTTTCATTAACGCGGTTGGCGGTGTGCGCATCAATGAACCCGCAGCCGATCTGGCAATCTTGCTGGCGATTGTGTCATCGCTCAAAAACCGCCCCCTGCCCGAAAAACTGGTGATTTTTGGCGAGGTTGGCCTGGCCGGTGAAGTGCGCCCGGTCCAGCGCGGGCAAGAACGCTTGCGAGAAGCCGCCAAGCTGGGCTTCACCCATGCCATTGTTCCGCATGCCAATCGCCCGCGTCAGCCAATTGAAGGCATGACGGTGACCGCCGTAGAGCGATTGTCTGATGCGGTAGGGGCGGCATTGTGAAGTTGCGGAAAAAGTGACAAAGCCATGACCGGGCAGGGCGCTTGAAATCGACTGTTGCGGCCCCATAGTATTTTTGTATCAACCAGACGAATCAAATTGATTGGGATTTTGCGACAGCATCCGTTAGCATAGTCGCCAATGACCGGTTGCTTATGGCGGCCGGTGGTCTGTTTATTGATATCGCACCGTTACCTGCAACGCCTGGAGAACCTTTATGAGCGAGCACATCTCTTACGTCACCGACGCTTCGTTTGATACCGAAGTGTTGAAATCGCAAACCCCCGTTCTGGTCGACTACTGGGCCGAATGGTGTGGTCCTTGCAAGATGATCGCCCCGATCCTGGACGAAGTAGCCGGCGAATACGCAGGCAAGCTCAAGGTTGCCAAGCTGAACATTGACGAAAACCAGGGCACCCCGCCGAAGTACGGCATCCGTGGTATTCCGACCCTGATGCTGTTCCAGAACGGCGAAGTGAAGGCGACCAAAGTGGGCGCGCTGTCCAAGTCGCAACTGACCGCATTTCTTGACAGCAACCTGTAAGTTGTTGCCGGGCCAGGATACTTTTCTGGCCCGGGCGTATTGAACACGCAACACCAGCGACACCCTTGTGTCGCTGGTTGCTTGACAGTGCAAGTTAGCGCCATATACCCTTACGGCGTTACTGCGCGTGCCAGAGTCCTTCTGCCACGGCGCAATTCGTATTTATCGGTACGTCTCTCTCCCCCCTTACTTTTTCTTTATTGCTTCACAGCAACGGCCCAATCGCATGCATTTGTCCGATCTAAAACATCACCATGTCTCTGAACTTGTCGACATGGCTATCGCCAACGAAATCGAAGGCGCCAGCCGTCTGCGCAAGCAGGATCTGATCTTTGCGCTGCTGAAAAACCAGGGGAGAAAGGGCGAGAGCATTTTCGGCGACGGTACGCTGGAAGTGCTGCCCGACGGCTTC
>JASLES010000074.1 GCA_030151005.1 Silvimonas sp. | reverse complement strand
GCATCGGCGGAGGTCAAGCCGCCCGATGCCTTCCTGAAAAAGTGGGTACCGCTCATCATGGCCTCGCCGGCCTTCCAGCAAGACGGTTTGTTGATCATCAATTTTGATGAGAGCAGCGCAACCAGTTCGGTGCCTGACATGACCGCCAATACGCTCACCATCGTTTACAACGGTGACAGTTGCTGCGGTCAAAAGCCAGGCCCGAACCTTGCCTCTTACCCGCAGATCCAGAATTTCGGCCCGGTGACTTATGGCGGCCATGCCTGGAGCAATATGGCCCTGCAATACAACAGCTACGGTGGCGATCGTACTGGCGCAGTGATGCTGTCACCATTCATCAAGGGCGGCACGGTGAGCACCACGGGTTACAACCACTACTCCATGCTGCGCAGTATTGAGGACATCTTCAATCTGAGCCACCTGGGTTATGCCGGACAAGATGGTCTGACACCGTTTGGGTCAGACATCTTCACCAACCTGCACTAAGCGTGTGGAAAAACCCGGCAGGTTTGCACCTGCCGGGTTTTCGCGCTTGTTCTGGCCGGTTTTAACGACACCCTCCGCGGCTATGGCTGCGGCTACTTCCCCAGACTGATCCGTCACCATGAACATTCATTCCCGCCGTCTTGTCACAAGTTTGTTCGCCACCGCCGTGATTGGCAGCATTGCCCTGTGGGTGCATGCCGCTCCCACCACCACGCCGCCATCTCAGGCACGTACCCCCGCCAAAGCGCAAAGCTGGCCGGGTGCGGCTGATCTGGGCCGCGCGCTGTTTTTCGACCGGGGTTTGTCTGCCTCCGGCCAGATGGCTTGCGCCACCTGCCATGATCCGGCTCATGCCTTTGCCCCCGCCAACAATCTGGCAACACAACTGGGTGGCCCGGACATGAAGCACCAGGGCCTGCGGGCGGCGCCATCACTGCGCTATACGCTCAACCGCATGCCGCGCTGGCACGTCGAGCAGCCCTCAGCGCTGATGGAACGACTGGAAGCCCAGGAGCTTCCTCCGACCGGTGGTTTTACGTGGGATGGCCGCTTTGACAAGCTGGAAGATCAGGCCGCCTTTCCGTTGTTGAATGCCGATGAAATGGCCAATGCCTCAGCCGCCGATTTTGCCAATCGGCTACGCAAGAGCCCGAACGCTGAGGCCTTCCGCCATGTATTTGGCGACAAGATTCTGGCTACCGACAAAGATGCACTGCATTACGCGGGCATTGCCCTGGCGCAATACCAGCTGGAAGACCCGGCTTTCCACCCCTACAGCAGCAAATTCGACGCCTGGCTGGATGGCAAGACCCAACTGACCGCGCAGGAGTTGCGGGGCAAGCAATTGTTTGATGATCCCAAAAGCGGCAACTGTGCATCCTGCCACTTTGATGCGAAGGGCGCCAACGGTGCACACCCACTGTTTACCGATTACCAGTTTGAAGTGCTGGGCGTACCGCGCAATAACGAACTGGCAGCCAACAAGAATCCGCATTTCTTTGATATGGGTTTGTGCGGCCCGCTACGGCAAGACCAGGCCAAAGAAAAAACCTACTGCGGCATGTTCCGCACGCCCACTCTGCGCAATGTAGCCACGCGTGGTTCGTTCTTTCACAACGGCCGCTATCGGGATCTGAAAACCACGCTGCAATTTTATGTCCAGCGCGATACCCAGCCGCAGCGCTGGTATCCGGTCAAAAACGGCAAGGTAGCGAAATTTGATGATCTGCCCGCCAATCTGCGCGGCAACGTCGACACCAACGACGAACCGCTCACCCGCAAACGCGGTGGCAAACCCGCGTGGAATGATGCGCAGATTGATGACGTGATTGCCTTTCTCAAAACGCTGAACGACAGCGATACCGTGACCATTACCGAAGCTGCTGCCGGCAAACCCCGCCACGGCGGCTAAACGCAGCCGGCTCATCCGCCTGACAGAATGCCGGGCAGGATCACGACCCGGGCACTATGCTCACAAATGCAACTGTCGTATCCGGTTCAGGTGATTCGGGGCGGGTCTGCCGGGGGGGCGATCCGCATTCACGCAGGTCTATGACTGCGTTCTGGTCAGCATGGCGGTTTTTTATGCTGACCGGGTCACGATGGGGAATACGCCATGGCAGCACTGTGGAAAATAAAAAGGCGCCGCAATGCGGCGCCCTGGACGACGGCAGCAAAGCCACCGCCGCATGTCGTAACCGGTCCGGTTACAGCGAAGCTGCGTGCGAAGCCAGATAATCCGCCACGCCCTTCGGGTCAGCCTTCATACCTGCCTGGCCCTTGTTCCAGCCAGCCGGGCAAACTTCGCCGTGTTCTTCAGTGAACTGCAGGGCATCAACCAGACGAATGTACTCGTCCACATTGCGGCCCAGCGGCAGGTCGTTGACGTACTGGTGACGGACAACGCCTTCACGGTCGATCAGGAACGTGCCACGGAAAGCTACGCCGTCAGCGGATTCTACATCGTAGGCCTTGGCGATTTCGTGCTTGGTGTCGGCCACCAGGGTGTAGCCAACCGGGCCGATACCGCCCTTGTCGACCGGGGTGTTACGCCATGCATTGTGAGTGAACTGGCTGTCGATAGACACGCCGATCACTTCCACATTGCGGGACTTGAATTCGTTCAGGCGATGGTCGAACGCGATCAGTTCGGACGGGCAAACAAAGGTGAAGTCCAGCGGGTAGAAGAACACCAGGGTGTACTTGCCCTTGGTCGCTTCTTTCAGGTTGTAGCTATCGACGATTTCGCCTGTGCCCAGCACTGCGGCTGCGGTGAAGTCGGGTGCTGCCTTGCCAACGAGAACGGCCATGAGAATCTCCTTAGATTAGAGTGTTGCGTGAACCCGCTGAGGATGGGGCCAGGGCCGCGAGCTGTCAAATCGGGAAAGTTCATGCGGCTGATAGCCCGAGCCTATCAGCACGCCCCAAACAAACCATTTTGTCAGAGAGCACTGACTGTTTGATCCGCGCCAGGGGCGCGCAGGATTGTTGTCGTTTTCTTACAGGCTTGCCATGATGAGCGCTTGCCGTTGCGCGATCAATGAGCCAGCCTGCCAGGACGGGCGGCCATCACACAGAGAGGAGCCCGCCCGCATGTCCATGTCCCGTCGCAGTGTTGTTCTGGCCGCCCTGACCGCCCTGACCCTGGGTTCTGGTATGGCCCATGCCGTCGAGCCCATTACCATTCTGACCCAGCAAGATGTCTACAACGACTATCAACGCTTTGTAGGTAAACGCAATCCGCTCACCCTCACCCATTTTGCCGGTGAAGGCTCCCGTCGGGACGTGGTCGAACTGGTGTTGGTCCAGCAAGCGCTGGCGCAAGGCGGCCTCACCCGCCCGGTTAAACTGGTCAAGGTCGACAATAATAGTGACTCCTACACGCGTTATCTGAAAGAGATCCTGTCTGGCAATGCCACCATGGGCGGCAACAGCGCCTGGCAGGTGGATCTCAAATCCATTGATGACAAGGTCTATATCAGCTCCCCCCTGATTCGCTCCGGCGAATTTGAAGCAGGCTTGTATACCTCGCCCGACAACAAGAAGGCACTGGCAGCACGCTCGCTGGAAGACGTGCGCGGCCTGACCGCAGTGGTGGCCGACAGCTGGAAACCCGACGTGGCGACGCTGGAAAACCTCAAACTCAAGCAGCTGTTGCAAACGCAAAGCTGGGATTCCATGGTGGGCATGGTAGAAAAAGGCCGCGCCGACATGCTACTGGCCCCGTTCCAGCCGACAGCGGATATGTCGCTCAAACTGGGCGAATACACGCTAGTGCCGATCCCGGACGTGAAAGTTGGCCTGGCTGGCAGCCGCCATCTGTTTGTCAGCCGCAATGCGCCCCACGGGGCAGAAACCTATGATGCGCTGGAAAAAGGCCTCGCCAAACTGCGCGCCAAGGGCATCATCGAACAGGCTTATCGGGAGTCTGGTTTCTTCAATAGCCGCACTCAAGACTGGAAAAAGATCAACTAATGTCTGTGCTCAACTAACGACGCATCGCATCCCCAAAAAATCCGGCCACCACGCCGGATTTTTTATTTTTGACGATCAACACCGCATACTGATGACATCGACCGTCTTGATCTATCCGCCTTTCCGGGCAGATTTGCGTTTACCATGCGCAGCGTGACCAATACCAAACCCATTTTGGCGTTACACCAGCCGACCATTGTCGTGCCGTGCATGCTGCTGGCCCTCGTGCTGGTCGTACTGCTGCTGGCTGCCAGCAGCAGTGGCGCTGTCGCTATTCCGTGGACCGCCTTGCCGCGCGCTCTGTTTGCCGTGCCAACCACACCAGAGGAGCAGTTGTGGCAAAGCGTGCTGCGCGATGTCCGACTACCGCGCGTGCTCTTTGCCGCGTTGTGTGGCGCTGGCCTTGCCGTCGCCGGTGCGGCCATGCAGGCCTTGTTTCGTAATCCGCTGGCAGAGCCAGGCCTGGTGGGGATCTCGGCCGGTGGTGCGCTGGGCGCGGTGGCCGCCATTGTCTGTGGCGCCAGCACCTTTGGCCTGGTGGCCGGGGCAGCTTTTGCCGGCAGCCTGCTGGCCTTGTTCGCGGCTTGGCAGATTGGCCGCCGCAGCCGCGCCGTGGCCGGTTTGTTGCTGGCGGGCGTCGCCATAAACGCCATCTGCGGCAGCCTGACCGCGCTGTGCACCTGGCAGGCCACAGACAGTCAACTGCGGTCCCTCACCTTCTGGAATCTGGGCAGTCTGGCCGGCGGCAACTGGCCGCTGCTGGCCTTCCTCGCACCGTGGACACTGATCTTGTCCGCCCTTTTGTTACGTGAATGGCGCGGCCTGAACGCGCTACTGCTAGGCGAACGCGAGGCTGGTCATCTGGGTTTTGCCATTCACGCGCTGCAACGGCGACTGATTGTGCTGGTGGCCTTGCTGGTCGGGCCACTGGTTGCGGCCTGCGGCACGATCGCTTTTGTGGGGCTGGTGGTGCCGCATATCGTGCGGCTAACCCTTGGGGCGCGACACCAATTGCTGTTGCCGGCCTCCTGGCTAGCCGGAGCTATTGCGCTGGTGCTGGCCGATTGGGCGGCCCGTACGCTGGCAATCCCGGCAGAAATCCCGGTTGGCATCGTCACCAGCCTGGCAGGTGGCCCGTTTTTTCTATGGCTGCTGGTGCGCTGGAGCCGCGCATGATCCGGATCGACAATCTGATTTGCGTCCGCGAAGGTCGCACGGTGTTAGCGGATGTCTCGCTCCATGTTGCCCCGGGCGAGGTGGTCGGGGTATTGGGCGCCAACGGTGCCGGCAAGTCATCGCTGCTGGCGGCCGTCGCCGGCGATCTGCCCATCAGTCAGGGCAACATCACCTTGGGTGACCAGGCCGTGAGCCACGCGCGGCAACGACAACTGGCGCGCTTGCGAGCCCTGTTACCGCAAACCTCGGTGCTGGAGTTTGATTTGCCGGTGCCAGAAGTCGTCGCCATGGGCGCATACCCGTTTGATGAGCTTACCGCCGCCCAGGTGCAAGCGCTGGTCAACGCCGCGCTGACCCAGGCTGATGCGGCAGACCTGGCGCCACGCCACTACGCCGGTTTGTCTGGGGGTGAACAGCAACGCGTGCAGTTTGCCCGTGTCCTCGTGCAGACGCTGGCGACCTGCCAAAGCCATGGCAAAGCGGCGCTGCTGCTCGATGAACCCACCGCCAGCCTCGATCCACGTCATCAGCATGGCGTATTGGCGGCGGTATGCGCCCTGGCCCGACAACAACAGATTGCCGTGCTGGTGGTATTGCATGATGTGAATCTGGCGGCGCGCTGGTGTGATCGGGTGTTACTGCTCAAACAAGGCCGCACCGTCGCCGAAGGCAAGCCGCAAGACGTACTCCGGCGAGAGACCTTGCACACTGTTTATGACATGCCGGTACGGGTGCTGGCAGACCCTGACGATCCTGCGCGCTTGCTGGTCTTGTTCAGCTGACCAGCCGCCCCCCAACGCAAGGCGGCGCTCAACTGGCGAAAATCCGTAGCGCTCATGCTATCCGGCCACAACACCAGGGCGCGCCAGCGGCGGCGCTCCCCTACTCGCAAATGCAGCACAATCAAATGGGCGCAAACCAGAGAAGACGCCAGCAACTGCGCCCGTTCTAGCGGCCCCGTGCCCCACTGCACCCGCAGTTGATGATCTGCCCCCAGCCTGAGCACGCCATACGCAGCGTGCTGACGCAGTCTATAGATCGTCCAGCCAAGCCAGACCAGTAGCACCGCCATGGCAGGCATGAACCAGGGCCACGGCAAGCACGCCGTGCAAATCAGCGCCAGCGCACCCGCAAACGCCAGCAGGCAGGGCGTAGTGCGCCCTGCCTGCCAGATGACCTCAATATT
>JASLES010000057.1 GCA_030151005.1 Silvimonas sp. | reverse complement strand
ATACCAACCTTTGTGGCAAGTTATCGCGGGTACCACACTCGGTATGCTGCTGGCTGATGTGCCGGCGGTATTTATCGGCAACTGGATCAGCGCCCGCATGCATATCTTGCGCTATGTCCGCTTTGTGGCCGCCGCCATTTTCGCCCTGATGGGCGTGCTGGCGCTGGCTGGCGTGGGCGGGTAGCCCCGTGGTTTTTTTGATCTGGCGCACAACGCATGCGCCAGACAAGTTGTTGATCTTGCACTGACCTGGCTTTAGGCATCGGAGAAACCGAAAGCAATAAAAAATGGGGTAGCAACCAGACTGGCAAACACGGCCCGGCTGGCGCTATAAACCATTATTCAATCAGCGTTTTCAACGCAACAAACCAAGTAGTCAGGATAATTTCAAACCGGGGAATAAGAGATGCTCGAAGCGTTCTTCAAGCTCAAGGAACATGGTACCGATGTCCGGACCGAAGTTCTGGCGGGCTTCACCACCTTTTTGACGATGGCGTACATCATCTTCGTCAATCCTTCCATCCTGTCCATTACAGGGATGGATTTCAACGCCGTGTTCGTCGCGACGTGTATTGCCGCAGCAACGGGTTCGCTGGTGATGGGGCTGGTTGCCAATTACCCGATCGCACTGGCCCCGGGCATGGGCCTGAATGCCTATTTCACCTTCACCGTATGCAAGGGCATGGGCGTACCGTGGCAAGTTGCGCTGGGTGCGGTGTTTATCTCCGGCATCATTTTCCTCGTGGTGAGCTTGTTCAAGGTGCGTGAAGCCATCGTGAACGCGATCCCGCATTCGCTCAAGCTGGCTATTTCTGCCGGCGTGGGCATTTTTCTGGCACTGATTGCGCTCAAGAGCGCCGGTGTTGTGGTGGCTTCGCCGGCGACGCTGGTCACCCTGGGCAACATTCACGCCCCGACCACGCTGCTGGCAGTTGTTGGTTTTTTCTTGATTGTGGCGCTGGAATATCGTCGTATTCCGGGCTCCATCATCATCGCCATTCTGGCTGTGACTGTGGTGTCTGTGCTGCTGGGGCTGTCCAAGTTCCAGGGCGTGATGTCCGCGCCGCCGTCGATCGCCCCGACTTTCCTGCAAATGGACCTGCATGGCGCGCTGAACGCCGGCCTCCTGGGCGTGATCTTCGTGTTTTTCTTTGTGGATCTGTTTGACACCACCGGTACGCTGATTGGGGTGTCCCACCGCGCCGGTTTGCTGGACAAAGACGGCAAGCTGCCACGCCTGAAGCGCGCCCTGATGGCTGATAGCTCCGCCATCGTGGTGGGTTCTGTGCTGGGCACCTCGTCTACCACTGCTTATATTGAATCTGCAGCCGGTACCGCCGTGGGTGGCCGCACTGGTCTGACCGCCGTGGTTGTGGCGATCCTGTTCCTGGTGTCGCTGGTGTTTGCACCGCTGGCCAACTCGGTCCCGGCTTTCGCTACTGCGCCGGCCTTGTGCTATGTCGCCGTACTGATGGCGCGTGGTCTGGCAGAAATTGAATGGAATGACCTGACCGAATCGGCACCCGCCGTGATGACGGCGCTGGCCATTCCGTTTACGTATTCGATCGCAGACGGTATTGCGATCGGCTTTATCAGCTACGTGGCCATCAAATTGCTGGCTGGCCGCATGCGTGACCTCTCGCCCGCTGTGGTGGTGATCGCGCTGTTGTGGCTGGTGAAATTTGCCTTCTTTGGCTGATCCACTTCAAGGTTTTCCAGGATGAAAGAACCGCTTTACGCCGACTATATCCAGTCGCATATCCGTACCGTGCCGGACTGGCCGCAACCGGGGGTGATGTTTCGCGACATTACGCCGCTGCTGCAAGACCCCAAGCTGTTCCGGGTGCTGGTCGATACGTTTGTCCATCGTTACATGGACGCCCAACTGGATGTCGTGGCGGGCGTAGATGCGCGTGGTTTCATCCTGGGCGCCGTGGTGGCTTATGAACTGAATCTGGGGTTCGTGCCAATCCGCAAGAAAGGCAAGCTCCCCTATCTGACCGTGGCAGAAGAATATGAACTGGAATACGGTTCGGCCACGGTCGAGATTCATACCGACGCCTGCAAGCCGGGTGATCGGGTCTTGCTGATTGATGATCTGGTTGCGACCGGTGGCACCATGCTGGCGGCGTACAATCTGCTGCATCGCCTGGGTGCAACCGTGGTGGAAGGCGCCGCGATTGTCGATCTGCCAGAACTGGGTGGCTCCAAACTGATCCGGGATCAGGGTTTGCCGCTGTTTACCATTTGTGATTTTGCCGGACATTGATCGGGGTATCGACCGTGACGCTTGAACTACCTGCAGCCAACACCATCATCGACAACGCAGACTGCCTGCATACCGAACAGGAGGTCATTGCCGCGATCGAGCGCATGGCTGCGCGCATTACGGACGCCATGTCCAGCAGCAACCCGATTGTGTATACGATCATGAACGGTGGGCTGATTGTCTCTGGCCACTTGTTGCCCAAGCTGCGTTTTCCGCTGGAGTGCTCTTACTTGCACGCCAGCCGTTATCGTCACGAAACCAGTGGCGGCCAGATTAACTGGCTGGTGCCGCCACGTGACGACATGAAAGGCCGCACCATCCTGATCATCGATGACATTCTGGACGAAGGCCACACTCTGGCCGCCGTGATTGAAGATTGTCTGAAGCGTGGCGCCAAGGAAGTGAAGGTGGCCGTGCTGGTCGATAAAAAACACGACCGCAAGGCGCCTGGCGTGACGGCGGACTTTGTAGGCCTGGAAGTGGAAGATCGTTTCCTGTTTGGTTGCGGGATGGATTACCAGGGGTACTGGCGTAATACGCTGTGTATCTATGCGGTGAAGGGGCTGTAAGCAGCCTTTGCACCTGGCAGTACCTGGCTTTTGGCGGAACCCGGTCTTTTGGCCGGGTTTTGTGTTTTTTGGGGTATGGGTATTGGTGGTTTGCCGGGTGGGTGGGGTGGGTTTGGAGTGTGAGCCACAACCCACCATCGCTGACTTGAAACATGAACCGCTGTTAGCGCCTGAAGGCGCAGTTGTTTTTGATACCGGCGGTGGCCGGAGCACGTTACTTTCTTTGCTTCGCCAAAGAAAGTAACCAAAGAAAGGCGACCCCTGCGACAGCGCCCCTTCGGGGTTCCCTGTGCTTCTCGCGTGGCCCGGCAGGCTCGGGAACTCGCT
>JASLES010000046.1 GCA_030151005.1 Silvimonas sp. | reverse complement strand
CCGATGGGCGCTTCTCCGGCTCCAACCGTGGTTTGTTTGTCGGACATATTTCCCCCGAAGCCGTTGATGGCGGCCCACTGGCCTTGATCGAAAACGGTGACCTTATCGCGATCGATATCCCCGCCCGCACGCTCACGCTGCAAGTAGACCCAGCCACGCTGGCCCGGCGCAAACACGCCTGGCAGCCCGTACAAAAAGAAGTCCCGCGAGGTTTTTTACGCCTGTACCGCGACCGCGCCGCCTCTGCCGCGCTGGGCGCCGTTTTGAACAACAAAGAGTAAAGGAACACACCATGAGTACGCCCCGATTAGCGAATAAGATCGCCATCATCACCGGCGCAAAAACCGGTATTGGCCTTGCCACAGCGCACCTCTTTTTACAGGCAGGCGCCAAAGTCGTCGCCGCACTCCGCCTCAGTCACGGTGAAACCGCGACAGACGTGGAAAACAGCCTGTTTGCCGGTTATAGCGGCCGGGTCAAAGTCATCAATGCCGATGTCACCGTGCCCGCACAAATTCAGGCCATGGTGGCAGAGACGCTCGCGCTGTGGGGCAAGATTGACGTGCTGGTCAACAACGCCGGTATCAATGTTTTCAATGACCCGCTCAAGCTCACCCAACAAGAATGGGACAAGTGTTTCTCGGTGGATCTGAACGGTGTCTGGACCTGCTGCCAGGCCGTTCTGCCCCATATGCTGAGCGCGGGCTACGGCAACATCATCAACATTTCATCGGTACACGGTCACAAGATCATTCCAGGCTGTTTCCCCTACCCGATTGCCAAGCACGGTTTGATCGGCCTGACCCGCGCATTGGGCCTGGAATATGCGGCCAAAGGAATCCGGGTTAACTCCATTTCACCGGGCATGATCATGACCGCGGCGGGTGAGATGTATATCAACAGTTTTGATGATCCCGTTGCCGCAAAAAAACGCATGGAAGACATCCTGCCGTGCAAACGCATCGGCGAGCCGGAAGAAGTCGGTTACACCGCGCTCTTTCTGGCGACGGACGAAGCACGCTTTATCAACGCCACCGACATCCTCATTGATGGCGGGCGCAGCCAGCTCTACCACGAAGCGTAGAGGTTACGGGCCATGTCCACCGTGGAAACCGTCGCCTGCAGTCCGATAGGAAGTTATCGCGCCACGCTCGGCGAAACACCGGTGTGGTGCGAACGCAGTCAGTCCTTACTGTGGGTGGATATTCCTGCACAACGCTTGCTCCGCCTTTGGCCCGAGCAAGATGACCTGCTGGAAATCCGCGATCTGCCGTGGCTGACCAGCGCAGCGCTCCTCACCGAACAGGCCGGTGTTTTTCTGCTGGTTGGGCAACAAGGCGGGTTTCTTTATGACTATGCCCGCCAGACCTGCCAGCAGCGCTTTGCCTATCCCGCTGACGCTGTGGGCACCAGGCCGAATGAAGCGGCGATTGCGCCCGATGGATCGCTCTGGTTTGGCACGATGGACCCATTGGCCCGGCAGGCGATTGGTAAATGGTATCGCTACACCGCCGGACAAACCGTACCTGTGTGCGTGTGGCAAGACGTGCTGGTACCCAACACCCTGGCGTGGCAAGGCGATCGGCTATGGATGGCAGATTCACTGCGCCAGCGCTTTAGCTGTATGCAATACCACAACGGCCAGCTCCGGCAGATCGCGACGCACCCGGTTCCCGGTATGACGCCAGATGGTTCCGCCGTCACAGCTGACGGGTTACTGATCAACGCGTGCTGGGGTTCGGGCACGCTCCGAATCTATCGCCCGGAGCGCTCGTCTTTGGTCTGGCAGCAAGACCTTCGTTTACCGGTGACCCAGCCCAGTAGCTGCGCCTTCGGCGGTGCAGATTTCTCACAACTGTATGTCACCTCCGCAACAACCGGACTAACCCGTCCGGATGAACTGGAAGGTGCGCTATTGCGGGTGCAAAGCAGCTTGCGTGGCCGCCCTGCCAGCCGTTTCAAACTCTCGCAATAACTACATCACACCACAAAATCAAATGGATTGAGGTTGTCACGATGAACAAACCGGAAAAAACGTCTCCTCACGGTAATCGTTTCATTTTTGTCGTCTGTTTTCTCGCCGCTCTCGCGGGCCTGCTCTTTGGCCTCGATATGGGCGTCATCGCCGGCGCATTGCCCTTTATCAAGGAGGCCTTTCATTTAAGTAGCCAGCAGCAAGAGTGGATTGTCAGTGTCATGATGGCTGGCGCCGCTATTGGCGCGCTGTTTAGCGGGCCGCTCTCCAAAAACCTGGGGCGCAAAAAAAGCCTGTTGATCAGCGCCGTGCTATTCGTTGCGGGCTCTTTGGGCTGTGCTTTTGCGCCCGACCATTACATGCTGATTGTGGCGCGTTTTGCCTTGGGGCTGGCCGTCGGCGTGGCCTCTTACACGGCCCCGCTGTACTTGTCGGAAATTGCCCCGGAGCGCATCCGTGGCAGCATGATTTCGCTGTATCAGTTAATGATCACGATCGGCATTCTGGCCGCCTTTCTCTCCGATACGGCATTTACTGACTCGGGCAATTGGCGCTGGATGCTGGGGGTGATCACTTTTCCCGCCATCATTTTGTTTGCCGGTGTACTGGTCTTGCCGGAAAGCCCGCGCTGGTTTGCCATTAAAGGTCGCTTGTTTGATGCCGAACGTGTCCTGCATCTGCTGCGCTCCAGCGATGATGAAGCCCACCAGGAGCTGAACGAAATCCGTCAAAGCCTGAGCAGAAAGCAACAAGGCTGGGTGCTGTTCAAAGGCAATGCCCATTTTCGGCGCTCGGTTTCGCTAGGGGTGCTCTTGCAGTTCATGCAGCAATTCACGGGCATGACCGTCATCATGTACTACGCCCCCAAAATCTTCGCGCTGGCTGGTTTTGCCGATGCCAAAGATCAAATGTGGGGAACCGTCATTGCCGGGCTGGTCAATGTGCTGGCGACGTTTATTGCCATTGCACTGGTCGACCGTTGGGGCAGAAAACCCATTCTCAATCTTGGGTACTCGGTTATGGCCGTGTGCATGGGTATTTTGGGTTATTTCTTCTTTGTGGGTATCACCAGCCCGCTCCAGCAATACAGTGCCATTGCTGCCTTGCTGGTTTTTATTAGCGGTTTTGCCATGAGCGCAGGCCCGCTGATCTGGGTGCTTTGCTCGGAAATCCAGCCCCTGGCCGGGCGTGATTTCGGGGTGACCTGTTCAACCATGGCCAACTGGATCGCCAATATGATCATTGGCGCTACGTTCCTCACCCTGATTGACAGCATCGGCAGCGCCAATACGTTCTGGCTGTATGGCGTGATGAATGTCGTCTGCCTGGTCTTGATCCGGT
>JASLES010000039.1 GCA_030151005.1 Silvimonas sp. | reverse complement strand
AAGACCTGTTCGGTCATACGGTCGTGGATCAGCGGCAGCAGCAGACTTTTCTCTGCGGTAGACAGCGGCTGGCCATTCTTGCTGGCATACACCGCCACGCCCCGCTCAATGCGGCCAATCTTCTCCAGACCCGTGTGCTGCAAGATGTCGGTGGCTTTGGAAGACCACGGTGAGATCGTGCCCAGACGCGGCAACACCAAGAGCAGCGAGCCTTTGCCACTTTGGGTCGGAACCGGATCACCATAATGCAGGACGCGTTCCAGGGTGGATTGTTCTGCGGCCGTCAGCGCAGCGTTGGTTTCTGCGAAATGCCAGAATTCGGCCTGAATATCCGCCTTGATACCCTGGCTTGCCAAGGCAGCCAGCAGTTTTTCGACACGGAACGCGGAGAGCGCAGCACCGCCGCGCAATTTGAGGACATCTGCCATGTGGGTCTGATCCGGATTTGCCAGAGTAAACAGAGGCGTAATCATACCGAAAAATTACCCTTCCCGCCGCCCCGGTAATCTGCCAAAGCTTGCAGGTTTCAGCCCTTTGGTCTGGATTGTGGCGTTGCTGCCAATAGGCGTGCCCTGAAAAATGCCCTACCCCACCCCATAAGGCATACTACCTAGCGCACCCGGGCTTGCCAGAATTTGCCGATATTGCCCGGTCATGCGCCGTGCATCGGCCAAAAGCCTATGCTCGACCACCGCGATCCAGCGCCTTGACCTGCGCCAGGACAGCGGAATACCCAAACCAATAATGATTGCTCTGGCCTGTAACGGAACCTGCGCCCCTGTGGCCAGGACGAATGGCAAGAAGCTCACTTCGAAACCGTCGAGGAGACGAAACATGACCCGACCCAGTGGTTCCCAGCTCAAACTCAAGTGGGAATGCATTTCCAATCATCATGAGGGCGACAATTTCCTGGCGGAACTCGTCCTCACCAACCACTCGGACAGCGCGCTTTCCGGCAACGACTGGGCTCTGTATTTCAATACTTGCCGCAAGATCTACGCCGAATCGGTCACGGGTGGCGTCGCTATCAGCCAGGTCAATGGCGATTTGTTCAAGCTGACGCCAACCGCCGACTTTGGTGTGCTGGCCGCAGGCGAGTCACGCACCATTGGTTACAAGGGCATGTTCTGGGTTATCCAGGAAACCGACGCGCCACTGGGCTTTTACGTGGTTTATGACGATGGCACCCCGGCCGCCAGTGCCCAGGCCATTGGCGACCCGGAAATCGTCCCCTTTACCCGTCCGGAGCAACGCAACCGCAATCTGAACGACAAGGTAGCATCGGTTACGGCCGCCAGCCGCTTTGCCGATAACAAAGACCTGAGCCTGTTGCCCGCCGCACAAGTCGGTCTGATTACCCCGACGCCGCAATCCCTGCTGCATGGTCACGGCGAATTTGTGATCGACGCCGCCACGTTGATCGTGCATCCGGCAGAACTGGCGGGCGAAGCGGCCTTTCTGCAGCAGTCTCTGGCAGACCTGGGCGTGCGCCCGGCGCTGGCCGCCCAAGGCCACGGCATTGTGCTCAAGCTGGCCAAAGTGACTGCAACGCAAGTTACCGGCAATGCAGACGAGGCGTACGAACTCAACGTCGACAGCCACGGCATCATCATTACCGGCGCTACCGCACATGCCATCTTTAACGGCATCCAGAGCCTGCGCCAGTTGCTGCCGGTAGCCGCCTGGGTCAACCCCCAAAACGTGCTGGCCGTACCCGCGGTCAAAGTGGCAGATGCCCCGCGCTTTGCCTATCGGGGCATGCATATCGACGTGGGTCGTAATTTCTCCAGCAAAGAGACCATCCTGCGTCTGCTGGACCTGATGGCGCTCTACAAGCTCAACAAGTTCCACTTCCACGTCACGGACGATGAAGGCTGGCGCGTGGAAATCCCGTCGCTGCCGGAACTCACCGAAATTGGCTCCAAGCGCGGCTTCACCATCGACGAGACCGACAACCTGGTCCCGTGCTTTGGCTCTGGCGCCCAAGTCGAGGGCTCTCACGGCACAGGCTTTTATACCCGCGAAGAGTTCATCGAAATTCTGCGTTTTGCGACGGCCCGCCACATTGAAGTCATCCCGGAAGTGGATGTTCCGGGTCACGCCCGCGCCGCCATCAAGGCCATGAATGTGCGCTACAACCGCCTGAAGGCCCAAGGCCTGCAGCGCGAAGCGGAAGAATACCTGCTGACTGATTTTGCCGATCAATCGAAGTATGAGTCTGTGCAACTGTGGCACGACAACGTGATCTGCATCGCCATGGAATCCTCCTACCGCTTTATCGAAACCGTGGTGTCTGACATTGAAGCCATGTTCGTCGAAGCTGGTGCACCATTCCTGGCCCTGCATACCGGTGGCGATGAAGTGCCGCACGGCGCGTGGGAAGGCTCGCCGGTTTGCCAGAAATTCATGGCCGACAAGGGCATGAAGACCATTCAGGAACTGCAGGATTACTTCCTGACCCGCTTCCGCGAGATCCTGACGCGTCACAAGCTGGAATTTGCCGGTTGGGAAGAAATTGCACTGATCCGCGAACAACAGGCCGATGGCAGCCACAAGCCCGCGCCGAACCCGCGCTTCAAGGATGCCAATTTCCGCCCCTACATCTGGAACAACGTCTGGGGTTGGGGTCAGGAAGACATTGCCTACCAACTGGCCAACGCCGGTTACAAGGTGGTGCTCTCCAACGTCACGGACCTCTACTTTGATCTGGCCTACGCCAAAGACCCGGCAGAGCCTGGTTACTATTGGGGTGGCTTTATCGAAACGCGCAAACCGTTCTGGTTCTGCCCGCTGGATATCTACACCACGGCCACCGTCAACCTGTTCGGCCACCCGCTGGACCGTGACGCCCTGAACAAAATGGCCCGCCTGACCAAGACCGGCACAGAAAACGTCCTGGGTATTCAGGGCCAATTGTGGGGTGAAAACGCCCGCAACGCCGGCCGTGTGGAATACCTGGCCGCACCGCGCCTGCTGGCCCTGGCTGAACGCGCCTGGGCGGTTGATCCGGGCTGGACTTTCATCGCCGATGAAGCTGAACGCAACGAGAAGATGGCGACCGACTGGAACCAGTTTGCCAACCGCCTTGGCCAGCGCGAACTGGCCCGACTGGATGGCTTTGTTGGCGGCTACGGCTATCGCATCCCGCTGCCGGGCGTGGTGGTGGAAGGCGGCAAGATCATCGCCAACACCAGCGCACCGGGCCTGACCGTCCGTTACACCGTTGATGGCAGCGAACCGAACGCCTTTAGCGCAGTGTATGAAGGTCCGATCAGTGCCTCTGGCGATGTGAAGCTGGCGACGTTCAGCAGCACTAATCGCAAGAGCCGGACTGTGGTGGCAGGCGAGTAAGTGGTTGTTTGATTGCTGAAACAGAAAAACCCCGCAGATGCGGGGTTTTTTGTTGGTACTGAAGCTGCGGTTCAGCCAATGGCAGGTACGTGGGAGGCCAGTGCACTGGACCAGTTCCACTATTTCGTCATTCCGACGAAGGTCGGAATCCAGTCGGTCATTACAGGTGGCCTTTGCTGGACGTCGCTGGAAAATACTGGACAACTGTTAGCGCCTTCGGCGCGGGTTTGAAATGCATTTGATACCGGCGGTGGCCGGAGCACCCTACTTTCTTTGCTTCGCCAAAGAAAGTAGGCAAAGAAAGGCGACCCCAGCCTGGCGGCCCTCCGGGCTTCCCTCGGTTGGTCGGGAGCCTATGGTCTCCCTCCACGCCCTCGG
>JASLES010000009.1 GCA_030151005.1 Silvimonas sp. | reverse complement strand
GGGCAAACTGATCCAGAGCCAGCCAGTTGCCGTATGGCGCGCTTATTTCAAGGCGCACCAGCTTGATGCCGTGGCGCGCATTTTGCCCAAGGATTTCTCTGACGCCAGCTTCCAGTTCCATAGCGTCGCGCTGTCTGGCACGCCCAAAGAGCCGCCGCGCTGGCAACGTGCCGTCACCGCCGCAGACTGGGCTCTGGGCGAGGCAGTGGGCAAGGAATATGTCGCCCAGTATTTCCCGGCCGAGTACAAGGCCCGCATGCAAGAACTGGTCGGCAACCTGATGAAGGCTTATGCCCAGAGCATCGAACAACTGACCTGGATGACACCGGAAACCAAAAAGGCCGCAGAAAACAAACTGGCCCATTACGCGCTCAAGATCGGTTATCCGGACAAATGGCGCGATTACAGTGCGCTGGAAATCAAGCCGGATGATCTGTTTGGCAACTATCAGCGTGCAGCACAGTTTGAGTACAAGCGAGAACTGGCACGCCTTAACGACCCGGTAGACCGCACGGAATGGGGCATGACGCCACAGACCGTGAACGCGTATTACAACCCGGCACAGAACGAGATCGTCTTCCCCGCCGCTATTTTGCAACCGCCGTTCTTCAATATGGCGGCAGATGACGCCGCCAACTACGGGGCGATCGGCGCCGTGATCGGTCACGAAATCAGCCACGGCTTTGATGATCAGGGCAGCCATTTTGATGCCGTCGGCAATCTGAATGACTGGTGGACACCGGAAGATCGCAAGCGCTTTACCGCGCTGACCGACAAGCTGGTGGCGCAATACGACGCCTATGAGCCGCTGCCCGGCCAGCACGTGAACGGCCAGTTGACGCTGGGCGAGAACATTGCGGATAACTCCGGCCTGCAAATTGCCTACAAGGCGTATCACCTGGCTTTGGGCGGCAAAACCTCACCAGTCATTGATGGCCTGACCGGCGATCAGCGTTTCTTCCTGGCCTTTGCCCAAGTGTGGCGCAGCAAGATCCGTGACGCGTTCCAGTTGCAGCTGATCAAGTCTGATCCGCACTCACCGGGCCGCTATCGCGCCATTGGGGCAACTGAAAACAATGACGCGTTCTATAGCGCGTTTGACGTCAAGCCAACTGACAAGATGTACAAGGCGCCGGAGCAGCGTATCCACATCTGGTAATCACCAGTCTGTTGATCCGCTCAACCAGGACAAAAGCCGGCTCAAGCCGGCTTTTGTCTGGCCGCAGCCTAAACTGAATGCATGAACATCCACCACCGCCCCGCATGAGCCCCATCCAGATCACTACGCCTCGCCTGCTGCTGGACATTGTTCCGCCAGAAAACGCCCATTTACTGGCCGCCTGGGATGACCGGAACCGCCGCCACCTTGCCCCATGGGAGCCCGTGCGCGATCTGGACTGGTACACGCCGGAAAGCTACACGCAACGCCAGCATCAGGCGCTGGCGCAATTTGCCGCCGGCACCGCCCTGCCACTGGTACTGCATGACCGGCACAGCGGCGAAATTGTAGGGCGCTGCAACTACAGCAATATCGTGCGCGGGCCGTTTCTGGCCTGCAATCTGGGCTACAGCCTGGCGGCAACCTGGCAAGGCAAAGGCTTGATGACCGAAGCGCTCAAAGCAGCCAACAACTATGTGTTCAACGAGCTGGGCTTGCACCGGATCATGGCGGCTTATATGCCCGCCAATACCCGCAGCGCCCATATGCTGACACGGCTGGGTTTTGAGCGTGAGGGTCTGGCGCGCAGTTATCTGTGCATTGCCGGGCAGTGGGAAGACCACGTCCTGACCGCGTTGATCAACCCCGGGATGGGATGACGGTTAGCGCCCGAATGAAGCATGGAGGCTGACACAATTAGCCGCCAAAAATGGCGTGAACTTCCTGCGTCAGGACATCTTCTTCGGTACTGATTTCCAGCAGGATGCCCGCTTGGGCACGTGTCACCGCCACGTAAAGTTCTCGCCACGTGGCCGCGCCTGGCTGCAACAAGTGTCGCCGCCAGCCTGCTTGCCCGATCGGCAATAACACCCGGTCGTATTCGTGGCCCTTGGCGTGCAATACGGAGGTCAGCGACAAACCGGTGGCGTTACCGCGCTGACGCACAAACCGTTCTACGGCCTCGTCCCAACGCTGGATCTGCACGGCCGGCGCAATATCAGCGCTAAACCGGCGGGTCAGTTCATCCAGCAACAAACCGGATTGCCGGCCCGCAGCCGGGTGCTGCGCGCGCTGATGCAAAAAGGCATGCAGTTGCAAGTGCTGCACCGCCAGGGCCAGCCACGCCGGCCATGCCTGGCCCGTGGTCAGCACCGGCGGCAAAAACTCGGCCAGTTTGTCGAGCACAAGGCCAAAGGTGAATGGATCGGCATTGAGCAGGCGCTGACCATCCATGCGCCGGGCACCGTCAAGCCCCAATTCCGCGCGTAGATCGCTGCGGGATTCTTTATCCAGACCCAGCGCTGGCACGTTCATCAAGACATCCAGCGCGTAAATGCTGTTGACGTGAAATGGTGCCTCTGCCGCAAAACGGCGGCTGTACAACACCGCCAGCGCACGCAACACGCGAAACTCATAACCCTGAAAGAAATGTCGCACCCGCTCAACCAGACGATAGGGAACACCCGCGTCGAACAGTCGCAATTGCAGCATCATGCAGTCGGCCTGGGTCGGCAAAATGGCACAGTGGTCAGCCAATGCCACACCTTGCTGCGCGCTCTGCGCCAGCCAGCCAACCAGATCGGGCACCGCGAGCAGTTTGCCGGACTGCGCACGCGGGCCAGTAATACGGGCCGCGCCCGGCTGCAAGCGTTGCACAATGCGGTCGGCCATCTGCGCAATGCGGTGGCCGTAACGCCAGGACCGCGGCAATGCCAGCGTAGTTACGCCGGCCAACCTGGCAGCGCTGTCAAACGCAGAAAAAGGCTGCAAGCCACGCCAGGCAAAAAGATCCTGATGACGATCTCCAATCAGCACCAGGCGGCAGCCCGCTTTGATCAAGACATTTAACAGCTCAAAATGCAATGCCTTGGTGTCATGGAATTCATCGACCATGATCACGCTGATCCGATTGGCCCACACATATCGCACCAGCGCCCGCGGATCACCGGCCAGGTCATATGCGGCACCTTCTACGCCGACCAGATGCCGGCTTTCTCGCCGCAGCCGCTCAAACCGGCTGAACAGGTGATAAAACCATGGCGGCAAATCAAGACTGGCCAGAAATTCGGTGCGCTCCAGCTCCTGGAATTCTTCCAGGCCATCTTCCTCGGCATACATACGCGGATCGCGGAACACATTGGCGATCCGGGCATTGCCGATGAGTTCCAGCAAATCGATCAGATCGGCCTCCCGATCCGGAATCTCGCCTTCCCAGGTGTCGTTCAGTTCTGCCACCAGTTCTGCCAGCAATTGCAGTAACTGGTCGCTTTCGTTAATGGTGTTCTGGCGGATTTCTTCACGCGTAAAGAAACCATCGCCCGAGTAATTGCGCCCTTCCACCGCGCCACACAGCACTTCAAACGCCAGGCCATCAAAGGTCAACACACTTTTAGGCGGCAAAGCGCGCCCGGTCTGGGCCAGATGAACATCCGCAAAACGCTGGCGGCCCGCATTGGAAAACGTCAACGCCAGCACGCCAGTCCCGTCATTGACCAACTGCGCCCGTGCGGCCACCAGCGTGGTGGTCTTGCCAGTACCAGCGCCGGCTTCGACCAGCAAATGCTGCTGGTAATCCGTGCGCGCCAGATTGGTTACCGCATGAAGGATGGCCTCTTGGGCATCGGAAAGCTTGGGAATCTCGGACATTTCTTTTCTGTAAAACCGGGGGGGTGACTGCCGGGTTACACGGTACCTTAAAAGCGGGACGGTGTGTCAGCGATGGGCGGCGGGGGTTTGCGGAACGCCCCGCAAAAAGTTCTGCTAGCCCACAGCGCAGTTGCAGTTGCAGTTGGGGTTGTTTTTGATTTTCTCCCCCGTTAAAGCCCAGCGCCGAAGGAGGGAGGGAGACCTTAGGCTCCCGACCGACTGAGGGAAGCCCGGAGGGCCGCAGGGCTGGGTCGCCTTTCTTTGGTTACTTTCTTTGGGGCCGCCGAGGTGGCGAAGCAAAGAAAGTGACGTGCTCCGGCCACCGCCGGTATCAAACGCTTTTCAAACCTGCGCCGAAGGCGCTAACACGGTATTCAAGCTTTTCTGACTCCGTTCGGCAAAGGCCACCGCGGGTGGCCGACTGGATTCCCGCCTCCGCGGGAATGACGAGGCACTAGCGAGTGCATACACCTCATCCTTGCCAGCATTGCACCCCGGATTCCCGGCCATACGGCCTTCATCCGGGCTACGACGCTGCGCCGTCAGGCGCTAACAGTGGTTCAAGGTTTTGTGGCCACCACGGTGGATTGTCGCTCCCGCTCCGAATCCACCCTACTGCCAGCATTGCAAGGGCCACCTATGGTGGCCGACTGGATTCCGGCTCAAGGCCAGAATGACGAGGCAGTAGCCAGAACAACCT
>JASLES010000003.1 GCA_030151005.1 Silvimonas sp. | reverse complement strand
GACATCGTCTTCAACCAGCAATATGCGCATGAGGGTCCATGGGGTGCGGGGCAGCTCGTGGATGGCTGCTGTGATCAGCCTTGCAGTGTAGCGCGTTGTGCCCCGGAGGTGATACGGGGGATGGTGAGATGTTTGCCTGGCCATGATCTCGTCATTCCGGCCTTGAGCCGGAATCCAGTCCGGCCACCGAAGGTGGCCTTTGCTGGAGAGCACCACGTTGTAGCCCGGATGGAGCCGGAGGCGGGAATCCGGGGTGGCGGACCTGTTTAGTATTGTTGTGGGGTGTTAGCGCCTTCGGCGCGATGTGAAAGACATTTTGATACCGGCGGTGGCCGGAGCACGTTACTTTTCTTTGCTTCGCCAAAGAAAAGTAACCAAAAGAAAGGCGACCCAGCCTGGCGGCCCTCCGGGCTTCCCTCAGTCAGTCGGGAGCCTGAGGTCTCCCTCCCTTCTTCGGCGCTGGGCTTTTATGGGGGAGGACGTCAAAAGCAACTTCAAACCCAAAATCAACCGCAACACCCACCCGATCTCCATTCCAGCCATACGCAAATGCCCCGGTTGACGTGCCCGCCCTGCAAAGGCAGCATCACCGGCACAGTGGATGACATACAGTCAGACCTTGCCAACGCGCCACAAGAGCGCTGTGAGGTGGAGAGTCAGCTATGGATAACAGACATTGCATCCTGATTCTGGATGACGATGCAGAGGTACGACAATGGTTGAAAACGCTGCTGGAAGACGCAGGTTTTGCCGTCTGCGCGGTAGGCCAGAGTAGTGGTTTGTTCCAGCATCTGGCCACGCAGTCGTGCGCGTTGGTCATTCTTGATCTGAAACTGCGCGGCGAAGATGGCATGACGGTGGCGCGGGAACTTCGGCAGAAGTCCAATGTGCCCATCATCATGATCAGTGGCCAGGGCGACGAGACAGATCGCGTGCTGGGGCTGGAACTGGCGGTGGATGATTTCATCAACAAACCGTTCTCCGGGCGCGAGTTGCTGGCGCGGGTGCGCGCGCATTTGCGGCGCAGTACAGAACTGTCGCAACCCCGCCCGGTGGCGGACGGCAGTGTGCGTTACGGTTTTGGTGACTGGGTGCTGGACATGGGCAAACGCGTGCTGGCGAAAAACGGGTGCGAGCCGTGTTCGCTCACGCGTGGGGAATTCGCCATTCTGGCTGCCATGGTGCAGCAACCCAGCCGGATCTGGTCGCGGGATCAATTACTGGAGCACACCCGCGGCATCGAAATTGATGTGTATGACCGCACCATTGACGTGCTGATCCTGCGCCTCAGACGCAAGATCGAACCCAACCCGCGGCTGCCGGCGTATATCCGCACCGAACGCGGCGAGGGTTATATGTTTGCCACGCCCGTCACCCGCCTCTAGCCAATATGCGCGCCTTAAGGTCCCGCCTGCCTGATCGCATGCCCAGCATCCGCACGCGGCTGATTGTCGCGTTCTTGCTGTTGTTTCTCGTCACCATGTCTATTGCGCTGGTGGGCGTGATGGGTATGCGCGCCAACCAGCGTGCGCTGGATGAATACGAAGCCAACGTGGTGCCGGAAATCGCCCGTGTGCTCAAGCTCTCTGAAAAAGTGGCTCAGGTGGCGGCCATTGCGCCGGGCATGGCGGGGACAGATTCGCCCGATTTGCTGCGCAGTGATACCGAGGTGCTGCATAACCTGCTGCACGATATCCGGCTCTTGAGCATGGATTTGCCTGAACGCACTGCCGATCAACTGGCCGCCAATGCAGAGCTTGACGGCATTGACCGGGATCTGACCCGGCTGATGGTGCAATCGGGCATGCACCGCCTGTTACAACGCCGGATCAACGAAGAACGTCGTGATGCAGATGGCGCCGGTAACGAGATTCTGCGCCGTCGCCGGGATGTGGCACGCAATGCCCCCACCATGCTCAACCTGTGGGTGGTCACCATGTCGGCGTTTCAGGCCAGTGACTTCACCACGCTGGGCGTGGCAGAAAGTGATAGCGAAGCGCTGTGGATGCGCATCCGCGCTCTGGGCGAAGATCAACGTGAACCCGAACTTGCCGCACTGCTGCACAAGATCGGCGAAGGGCCGGATAACGTTTTTAGCCTGCGTAACGAGTTCCTGACCAGCGAACAACGCATGACCTATCTGGTGCAACTGATCCGTTCGCACGCGGATCAACTGGATGAGCGCTCCGCCAAATATGTGGAAGAACTGCGCCAGGTGGCAGAACGCCGGCACGAGAGCGTGCGCCGTGTGGTGGCATCCAGCGAGTCCGGGCTGTGGCTGCTGACAGCCGTGGGCGTGGTGCTGGCGATTCTGGGCGTGACCTATGTCGATCGCGTGTTGCGCAAGCTGCAACGCATGACGCGCGTGCTGGCGCGCCTTGCCTCCGGCCACACCGAACAGCGCATTCCGTCAATCGACCGCAAAGATGAGGTGGGCGAACTGGCGCGTGCGTTTGAGGTGTTCCGCGCCAATATGCTGGAAAAACAAAAGCTGACCGAGGGCCTGGATAGTCAGCAACGGCTGCTGGAAACCGTGTTCCGCTCCATGAACGATGGCGTATCTGTGCATGATGGCGAAGGCCGGCTGGTGGGCTGGAACCCGATGTTCCAGGCCGCGCTGGGCATGCCGGATCAACGCCTGCACATTGGCATGACACTGCTGGAATTACGCAAGGCGCTGCCGGTGCAAGCGCGCTGGCGAGCGGTGTCTCGCCGCACTGCCACGCGCACCACCGACCGACAAACACGCATTGCCGCTGCCGCAGAACTGCATTTTTCGGATCAGCGCGTGCTGGAATTTCACTGCCAGGGCATGCCCGGTGGTGGCTGGGTGGCGGTGTGCCGCGATCTGACTGCCCGCCGCGCCGTAGAGGCAGACTTGCGCCAGGCGCAAAAAATGGAAGTCCTCGGGCAGCTGACTGGTGGCGTGGCGCATGACTTCAACAACTTCCTGGTGGCCATTCTGGGCAACCTGGAAATGCTGGAAGACAAACTGCAAAAGCAGCCGGAAGCCCTTGGTATGGCGGAGCTGGCGCGGCGTTCTGCCGAGCGCGCCTCGCAACTCACGCGTCGCTTGCTCTCTTTTGCCCGGCGCCAGCCCTTGCAGGCCGAAGTGGTGCAACTGGATGACATGCTGGCAGAAATGCTGGACTTGATTGAATACGCTGTTGGCACAGAGATTGAAGTCCTCATCAAGCCGGGCAGTGGTAAGCACACCGTCAATGCCGACCGCGGTCAGCTGGAGAACGCCGTACTTAACCTGGCCCTCAATAGTGCGGCGGCCATGCCCGGTGGTGGCACGCTGACGCTGGCCGTAGAAACCGGCAGTAATCCGGAGCGCCTGCCTGCGCTAAAAGACGCCGTCGTGATTTCGGTGGCCGATACCGGCATCGGCATCCCGCCGGAACTGCTCGACAAAGTGATGGAACCCTTCTTTACCACCCGTGCGCTGGGTGAGGGCAGCGGGCTGGGCTTATCCAGCGTATACGGCTTTGTGCGGCAAAGCGGCGGTGATGTACAGATTCAGAGCGTGGTCGGGCAGGGCACCACTGTGTCCCTCTGGTTGCCGCCCAGCACGCAAGACGCCCTGAGCCATGATCACAGCCGCCCGCAATTGACCAGCCAGGCGTGCGGCCGCGTGTTGGTGGTGGAAGACGACCCGGCCGTCAAAGACACCGCATTGGCTATGCTGCGTACGCTGGGCGCCGATGCAGTGGGCGTATCGGGCGCGCAGGAAGCGCAGGACTGGCTGGCCAGTAACGAGCCGGTAGAACTGGTGCTGTCGGATATCTCTTTGGGTAGCGGCGGCAACGGTATTGCGCTGGCTGCCGCCATTGCCCGCCGCTGGCCGCAGACGCGGGTGGTGCTGATGTCTGGCTTGCCACTGGAAACCCACCGGGCGCATCCGGCCTGGCGAGAAGGGCAGGCGTTCCTCGCCAAACCTTTTGTGCGTGCCGACCTGGCCGCTTTGCTGGTTTGACCCTTGGGGTTTCGTCAGGCAAAAAAAAGCCCTGCAATGTATGCAGGGCTTGAACTGTGGACTTCCAGACTGGAGAGATGAGTACCTGAGAAGATATTCAGGTGCGCACTATAGGGGGGGATTGTTACGCTGGCGTGAAAGATCTGTTTGCAACTGTTTCAGAGGTTGAGGCGAGATCTGTGTTGTGG
>JASLES010000367.1 GCA_030151005.1 Silvimonas sp. | reverse complement strand
GGAGGTGGGCAGACAGGTGGCACCGTAGCCCGGATGGAGGCCGTCAGGCCGGGAATCCGGGGTGGCTGGACTGGGCATTGGCGTTGTGAGTGTTGGCGCCTTCGGCGCGGTTGTTTTACATGTCGGGGGTGCCCGACGGCACGTTACTTTTCTTTGCTTCGCCAAAGAAAAGTAACCAAAAGAAAGGCGACCCCAGCCCTGCGGCCCTCCGGGCTGCCCTCAGTCGGTCGGGAGCCTTGGGTCTCCCTCCACTCCTTCGGCGCTGGGCTTTAATGGGGAGGGAAAGTCAAAAACAACCCCAACCCCAACCCCAACAGCACCAGCATTCCAGCCTCGCAAACCGTCTGGTCGCAAGGGCGGTTCACCTTGCCCACCACCTCGTCATTCCCGACCTCGGCGGCCCCCTTGGCGGGAATCCAGCAACCCCTGTATGCCGGACCAGCCCTGCTGGCGTAACTCATCTCTATTGTTACGCGGCTACGAGCTACTGGCGGCGGCACCTCATACCTCACAAAAATTAGTAGTTTTTGCTTTGCGTCATGGCAGTTAGAATAAACGCCAACGGGCATCCCTACTGGCCCGACCTTCATCCGGATTACGCAAAAAGGAACTGCAATGTCTTTTACCAGAGCCGATTTTGATCAATACATGGTGCCCAATTACTCGCCGGCGGCCTTTGTGCCGGTCCGTGGCGAAGGCAGCCGCGTGTGGGATCAGGCGGGTCGTGAATATATCGACTTTGGTGGCGGCATCGCGGTGAATTCGCTGGGGCATTGCCATCCGGCGCTGGTGAAAGCGCTGCATGAGCAAGGCAGCAAGCTGTGGCATCTTTCCAATGTATTCACCAATGAACCCGCATTGGCGCTGGCCAAAAAGCTGGTCGAGCACACCTTTGCCGAGCGCGTGTTCTTCTGTAACTCTGGCGCGGAAGCCAACGAAGCTGCACTCAAGCTGGCACGCCGTGCGGCCATCGAGCGGTTTGGTGAACAGAAAAACAAGGTGCTCGCCGCGTATAACTCTTTTCACGGTCGCACCTTCTTCACGGTGTGTGTGGGCGGGCAAACCAAGTATTCCGATGGTTTCGGCCCCAAGCCGGAAGGCATTTTCCACTTTGATTACAATGACCTGGATGCCTTCAAGGCGTTGATTGATGACGACACCGCATGTGTGATTATTGAGCCCATCCAGGGCGAGGGCGGTGTCACGCCGGCCGACAAGGCGTTCCTGCAAGCCATTCGCGAACTGTGCGACAAGCACAATGCCTTCCTGATTTTTGATGAAGTGCAAAGCGGCAATGGTCGTTCTGGTCAGTTGTTCGCCTATCAGCATTACGGTGTGACACCGGACATCCTCTCTACTGCCAAGGGTCTGGGCGGTGGTTTCCCGATCGGCGCCATGCTGACTACGGAAAATCTGGCCAAGCATTTGACCGTGGGTACGCACGGCACCACCTACGGCGGCAATCCGCTGGCGTGTGCGGTGGCGGGTGCGGTGATGGATGTGATTACCGACCCGGCGGTGCTCAGCGCCGTTGAAGCCAAAGCCGCGCTGATTCGCAATACCCTGGCAGACATTGGCAAGCGTTATCCGGTGTTCAAGGACGTACGTGGTCTGGGCCTGTTGATTGGTGCGGAACTCAATGACCAGTACAAAGGCCGGGCGCGGGATGTGCTGAACTTTGCGGTGGAAGAAGGCGCCATGATCCTGATGGCTGGCCCGGATGTACTGCGCTTTGCGCCTTCGCTGGTGATGCCGGATGCTGATATCGCAGAGGGTCTGGTTCGGGTTGAGCGCGCCATTGCGCGGCTGGTTGCCTGAACGGCCGATAGCGATTGCAGCACAAGAAAAAAACCGCCTCATGGGCGGTTTTTTTCTTGTTCAGAGCGGCTTGCTGCTCGCCGGTTATTCCATGGTGCTGGAATTCCAGAAGGCTTGTTTGATGTAAGTCTGTGTGGACAATTTTTTGGCAATCCGCTCCAGTTCGGCGGAATTGGCTGATGTTGCCAGCAAAGTTGCCGTGATTTCCACATCATCGTCCCCAAATGGCTCGATATCCATATCCCCCAATGGGTACTGAGCCTGATCAAGCAGTGCGTCGATCAGTGCCAGCGCGTGCTTTTGCTGCTCGCCGTCGACCACCACATGCAGCTCCCAGGTCACTTCACTGCTGCGATCGTTAATCGGCTGACGGTTGATGGCGTTCACCAGCGGCCGCAGCAAGGTATTGGCGGCCAGCACCAGAATGGCACAGAGCAACGCCGCATCCAGCTGCCGCACGCCAGCGGCTGCGCCGACTGCCGCTGAGCCCCAGAGCGTCGCCGCAGTATTGAGCCCGCGCACATTGATGCCTTCTTTCATGATGGCACCAGCGCCCAGAAAACCCACGCCAGACACCACGTAGGACGCGACACGGATGGCGCCCCCAGGCCCGTCCAGCCGGAACGCCATATCGACAAAGGCGGCGGCAGCGACCGCGACCAGCGTATTGGTGCGCAAGCCCGCCGTGCGCTGACGGAACTGGCGCTCGTATCCAATGACGGTGCCCAACACAAAGGCAACGACCAGTGCGACGAGGGACAGGACAAAATGGGCCAGATCAAAGCTGAAAACGTTGAACATGCAATCTCCTTGTCATGACCGGCATTACAGCAACGTGTCATGACGCTGTTGCGACAGCGCGCGCCGTCGCGGCGGGCTTTGCCGCCAGACAGGAAAAATCGCAATGCAAGGAGAGGGTGAGGCAAATCTTCAA
>JASLES010000354.1 GCA_030151005.1 Silvimonas sp. | reverse complement strand
TGCAGGTTGCAGTTGATGACGAAGATCAGGTTGTCCAGCTTTTCACGGCCAGCCAGCGAGATGGCACCCAGCGATTCCGGTTCATCCATTTCACCATCACCGCAGAAGCACCAGACCTTGCGATCGCCCTTTTGCTTGAAGCCGCGATCATCCAGATACTTCATGAAGCGGGCCTGGTAGATCGCCATCAATGGGCCCAGACCCATGGACACGGTCGGGAATTGCCAGAAGTTCGGCATCAGCCAGGGGTGCGGGTAGCTGGAGAGGCCGCCACCGTCCACTTCCTGACGGAACTTCAACAGTTGTTCTTCAGAGATACGGCCTTCCAGGAAGGCGCGCGAATACATGCCGGGCGCACTGTGGCCCTGGAAATACACCAGGTCACCACCGTGATTGTCGCTGGCGGCATGCCAGAAATGGTTCCAGCCCACGTCATACAACGTCGCGGCGGAAGCGAAAGAGGTAATGTGGCCGCCCAGATCGCCGTTGATCTTGTTGGCGCGAACCACCATGGCCGCTGCGTTCCAGCGGGTGTAAGAGCGAATGCGCTCTTCATAAGTGTGGTCACCCGGGCTGCGTGCTTCCAGGTGAACCGGGATCGTGTTGATGTACGCGGTGGTGGCGGTGTAGGGGATGTTTACACCGTCTTCACGGGCGTGCCCGATCAGTTTTTCTACGAGATAGTGCGCGCGTTCGGCACCTTCGTTCTCAAGCACGCCATCCAGCGCATCCAGCCACTCACGGGTCTCTTGAGGGTCCTGGTCATGAATCTGCTCTGCCATTGCCATACCTTTTGATGGATGTAGTTAATGCTGCCCGGGTTTACGTATCCAGTCCGGTGCGTCGCCTGACTCGTGGTCGGGCGATTCCACATTTCCGCTGTGCGGTGTAGTTATGGGGTGATTCGAGAGTGTTACGGCAGCGTCCGCCGATGCAGACGCCGCCGTGCTACTGCTTAGCGCGGGTTATTGCGCTTGTAGTAGTTGATGAGACCGTTGGTGGACGCGTCATGGGTCGTGGTCAGGCCCGGGGTGGTCAATTCACCCTCAATGGCTTTGGCCAGTTGCTTGCCCAGTTCCACGCCCCACTGGTCGTAGGAGTTGATGTTCCAGACCGTGCCTTGCACCATGATCTTGTGTTCGTACAGCGCAATCAGCGCGCCAAGGCGACGCGGTGTCAGGCGCTGGATCAGGATGGAGTTGGTCGGGCGGTTGCCTTCAAAAATCTTGTGCGGGGTCAGCGCGTCTTGCGCTTCACCCGTGATGTCGGCCTTGGTCAGTTCCGCGCGCACTTCGGTCTCGTTCTTGCCGCGCATAAAGGCTTCGGTCTGGGCAAAGAAGTTGGCCATCAGGATAGTGCTGTGCGGCTCCGGGATTTCCGGATGCTCAACCGAGGCAATGAAGTCGATCGGCACCATTTGCGAGCCCTGGTGCAGCATCTGGTAGTACGCGTGCTGACCGTTGATACCGGCATCGCCCCACACGACCGGGCCGGTGGAGTAATCAACGCGATGGCCATCCAGATCAACCGTCTTGCCGTTGGATTCCATGTCCAGCTGTTGCAGGTACGCCGGGAAGCGGTGCAAAGACTGGTTGTACGGCGAGATCAGGTGCGTGGCGGCGCCAAAGAAGTTGATGTACCACACGCCCAGCATGCCCATGATGACGGGCAGGTTTTGCTCAAATGGCTTGTTCTTGAAATGCTCGTCCATGGTGTAGGCGCCATGCAGCAAATCCTGGTAATCGTGCTTGCCCAGGTAAATGGCAATGGGCAAACCAATGGCCGACCACAAGCTGTAACGGCCGCCGACCCAGTCCCAGAATTCGAACATGTTGTCGGTATCAATGCCGAACTCAGCTACCGACTTGGCGTTGGTCGACACAGCCACAAAATGCTTGGCGATGTGTGCTTCGTTACCCACGCGATCCAGGAACCACTTGCGCGCGGTGCGGGCATTGGTGATGGTTTCCTGGGTGGTGAAGGTCTTGGACGCAATGATGAAGAGGGTGGTTTCCGGGTTCAGCTTCTTGAGCGTGGAGACCACCTGATCGCCGTCAACGGTCGACACAAAGTGCATGTTCAGGCGCTGGTGACCAAAGTCTTTGAGCGCATTACAGACCATGACCGGGCCCAGATCAGAGCCGCCGATACCAATGTTGACGATGTCGGTGAACGCCTTGCCGGTGTAACCGACACGCTCGCCAGAACGGATCTCATCCGAGAACCGGAACATCTTTTCCTTGACCGCATTAACCTTGGGCATGACATCTTCGCCATCGACCAGGATCGGGTTCTTGTCCAGATTGCGCAGCGCAATGTGCAGAACGGCGCGGTCTTCGGTGACGTTGATCTTTTCACCGGAGAACATGCGTTCAATGCGTTTTTGCAGACCGGACTCACGCGCCAGGGTCAGCAAGAGCTCCATGGTCTTTTCGGTGATGCGGTTCTTGGAGTAATCGAAAAACAGGCCACCCGATTCCAGCGAGAACTTCTCGAAACGCTGGGGATCGTTGTGGAACAAGTCACGCATGTGCAGCGGCGAGACTTCCTTGAAGTGTTCCGCGAGGGCAAGCCAGGCGGGCGAGCTGGTCAGCTTGGACATCGTATTTCCTTTCTTCCTGTGGCTTCACGTCCGCTTGCCTGAGGGTGGCGGACTCTGGTTTGAAGACCTGTTTTACACACGCTAAGCGCTAGTGGTACGACTAGTACTGCAAGAGTCGATTCTGTAACCACAGCAGTTGGCTGGCACACCAACAGCTGTGGTCAAATTTGTGGATCAGTGATCGTGGCCGCGCACACGCTTTTCTTTCATGTTGCGCTTCATTTTTTCCAGCTGGTCGATCAGCTCCGGGCCACGCTTGAGCGCAACGCCAACCGCCAGCACGTCAATGATCACCAGATGCACGATCCGGGTAATCATAGGAGTGTATAGGTCAGGATCTTCCATTGTGTCGGCATAAAGGCAAAGAGAGCAGCGTTTTGCCAGCGGCGACTTCGAATGGGTGATGCCGATGACGTCTGCGCCGGCATCCCGGGCAATTTCAACCGAGCGGATCATGTCCAGCGTACGGCCCGAATTGGACACGGCCACAACGGCGTCGCCAGGCTTGAGCATCGATGCGCTCATACCGTGCATGTGCGGATCGGTGTAGGCCACGGTGGGTACGCCCAGGCGGAAAAACTTGTTCTGCGCGTCAATGGCCACGGCACCAGACTGACCCTGACCCCAGACTTCGATCTTGTGGGTGTTGGACAGTACCTTGATGGCTTTTTCCAGCGCTTCGGTATCCAGCTCGTTCCGGCAGCGCAACAGATGCGAGATGTTGTTGTCGAACAGTTTTTTGGCCAGATCGTGCGCCGAGTCATCAGCCGACACCATGGAGTGCACATAAGGCACCCCGGACACCAGACTGCGGGTCAGGCGCAGTTTGAAATCCTGCAGACCGGAGCAGTTGAGCGAACGGCAAAAACGGATGACCGTGGGTTGCGATACGTCCGCGAGGTCCGCAATTTGCGCAATGGGCGCATTCGCAACCAGATTGGGTTGGGCCAGCACCAGTTCGGCAACCTTGCGTTCCGAGCGGGACAAGCTGTCGATCATCGTTTTGATGCGTTCGAGCATAGGCGTCTAACTCCATCTCTTTGTAGGGCTTGGGGCTGCCTTTTGGGTAGCCCCGTTGCCGATTATGGATATGGGGTGACCCCATATCTGAAAATGCCCGGTCAGGCGGTCCAGTAAACCAGTTTCTGACCGGTTACCGCATCCAGCACACGGCGGATCGGAAATTGCGCCGTGACGGGTTTATCTTCCGTCATGGCGGTTTGCAACAGGGTTTTCTTGCCTTCGCCAGTAATGTGCACAATCACTTCGCGCGCCTTGGCGATGGTCGGCAGTGTCAGCGTGATGCGCTGATGCGGTGCAACCGGCGGCGTGACTGCGGCCACAAGGTTGGTCGAGGCGCAAGCGGCTTCCAGTTCCACGGCGTTGGGGAACAGCGATGCAGTATGGCCATCGTCGCCCATGCCCAGAATCAGCACGTCAAACGGCGCTGGCAAGGTGGCAAAGCGCGCCTCAATCTCGGCCTGACCTTCATGCGGGGTCGGGGCAGAAGATACCGGCGAGACAAAATGTGCGGCAGCAGCGTTGCCCTGCAACAGGTTCTGGCGCACGGTGCGCTCGTTGCTGTCGGCATGGTCAACCGGCACCCAGCGTTCATCGACGAGGGTGATCCAGACTTTGCTGAAGTCGACGGCGGACTCGCTCAATGCCTTGAACATGCCAGCCGGGGTACGGCCGCCAGAGACAGCCAGCGATGCCTTGCCACGGGCAGCGATCGCGGCGTTCAGCGCCTTGGCGATATCGGCTGCGAGGCCGTGATCCAGTTCGTCTTTGCTGGCGAATTCATGCCACTGCAGGGACATTGTTGTTCCTTTGTTTATTGCTGTTGGGCAGACAACGTCAATACGTTGCACTGCACAAAATCCTGATTCCAGATACGGCAACCGGTAACCAGGTAGTGCCCGGTTACCGGCAAATGCGGCTATTTAATCAATCAAGCAATCAACCGCGAATTACGATTCTTCGTGCCAGGACACGCCGTCGCGGGAGAGCAGGGCGGACGCAGCGGCCGGGCCCCAGCTACCAGCGTTGTACGGCTTGGGCGCTTCGGTGCTGTTTTCCCAGGAATCGAGAATCGGCTCAACCCAGCGCCATGCCGCACGTTGCTCGTCGCGACGGACAAACAGCGACAGATCGCCACGAATCACGTCCATCAACAGACGCTCGTAGGCTTCCGGAGCGCGAGTCTTGAAAGTTTCCTTGAAGTCCAGGTCCAGGTGAACCGGGCGCAGGCGCACCTGATTGCCCGGCTCTTTGGCCAGCAGGTACAGACGCACGGACTCATCCGGTTGCAGACGGATCACCAGACGGTTCGGGGTGTGAGTGCGGCCGAACAGCGACGTCGGGGTTTCGCGGAAATTGATGACGATCTCTGCCAGACGATCTTGCAGACGCTTGCCGGTACGCAAGAAGAACGGCACGCCAGCCCAGCGCCAGGTCTGGATTTCAGCCTTGAGCGCAACAAAGGTTTCGCAGTTGGAACCTGCCGGTACACCCGGCTCTTCCTGATAACCGGGGACCGGCTTGCCATTGATGGCACCCGCGCGGTACTGACCACGGACTACCTTGGTGTGTACATCTTCTGGTGTCAGCGGCTTGAGTGCGCGCAGTACCTTGAGTTTTTCATCACGAACGGCGTCGCCATCCATGGATGCCGGCGGCTCCATGGCCACAATGGTCAGCAACTGCACCAGGTGGTTCTGGATCATGTCGCGCAGCGCGCCGGTTTTGTCGTAGAAGTCTGCGCGGGTTTCCACGCCGACTTGCTCGGTCACGGTAATTTGCACGTCGCGGATCCACTCGCGGCGCCACAGCGGTTCAAGCAGCGTGTTGGCAAAGCGCAGCGCGATCAGGTTCAGTACCGGCTCTTTGCCCAGGTAGTGGTCGATACGGTAGATCTGTTGTTCGGTAAAGAAGCGGGCGACGGCGTCGTTGATTTCGTTGGAGGAATCAAGATCGTGGCCGAGCGGTTTTTCCAGCACAACGCGGGAGTTCCCCTTGTTGAGATCAACCTTGGCGAGGTTCTCGGAAATACCGGCAAACAGGTCGGGCGCGGTGGAGAGATAAAACACGCGCGAACGGCCTTGTTCTTCATTCAGGGTGTCGGCCAGCAGTTTGTAGTCATCTGCATTGTTGGCGTCGACGCGCAGGAAGTGGATGCGGCTGGCAAATTCATCCCACACGGCGGCTTCGTAATCGCTGCCCAGATAGCCCTTCGCCAGGCCATGGGCCTTTTCCAGATATGCGGCAGTGTCTGCGGCGCTGCGGCCCAGACAGATAATGCGGCCAGACTTGGGCAGGTTGCCGTCACGGTGCTGGTGATACAGGGCCGGCAGCAGCTTGCGCATTACCAGATCGCCGGTGCCACCGAACAGCACCATGTCGAAAGCATCATTAGGGGTCATATCGGGCGTTCCTTTCCTTTTATGCGGAAGGCATGACGGCCTCCCGTTGCTGTAAACAGCCTGAGCTGTTTTCTGAAACAGAATCCTTGGTGTGCGCCTGGCACGGCGAAACAGACACGGCAGCACAGGCTCAGTTGATGATCGCACCAAAGCTGATTCATGCTGCCGTCAATTGCGACTTTCCGGGGCGCGCTCTGTTCATCTATGCTGAAAATTGCCAGCGCGGCCATAGGAAATGCTTTGTAATCTTACTACACGCTCAAAGGGCCACGCAAACGGTATATCAAGACGCGTTCCGGGGCCTTGAAACGCCGCTATATCAAGCTGACGAGAGCGCGTCCAGATTGATTTATGCTGCACTGCAGCAGCACCAGTTTGTGTCATAGTGGCGGTTGCCGCTGAGGGGTGATTGTAGTAAAACTACGCCTCGGCAACTATTTCAGTCCCGGCCTGGATTGCAATATCAGGTCTATGGCGTTCCCCCATTTCCGGAGTCCTGCAATGCCAGCTGTCAGTTCAGTGCACCCTCGGCTCGCCGAAGTAACGCGGCGTATTGTTGAACGTAGCCGCGAGTCCCGCGACCGTTATCTGGCCCGACTGGATGCCGCAGCCAGCAAGGAACCGCTACGCAAGGGCCTGGCATGTACCAATCTGGCTCATGCCTGGGCTGCATCGCCGGAAAAAGACAAAATCATGCTGCGCGAAATGCGCCGCCCCAATGTCGCTATTGTGTCGTCTTATAACGACATGTTGTCCGCCCATCAGCCGTTTGAAACCTACCCTGCAATCATCAAGCAAGCTGCGCTCGAAGCTGGTGCAACCGCACAATTTGCGGGCGGCACGCCAGCCATGTGTGACGGGGTGACTCAAGGTCAACCGGGCATGGAGCTGTCGCTGTTCAGCCGCGATGTGATTGCCATGTCTACCGCTGTGGCGCTGTCGCATAACGTGTTTGATGCCGTCACTTTGCTGGGTGTATGTGACAAAATTGTGCCAGGCCTGCTGATTGGCGTTTTGCAG
>JASLES010000353.1 GCA_030151005.1 Silvimonas sp. | reverse complement strand
AAGTTCAACCCCATGACCTCGCTGGCGATGGGTTTCCTCACCATCAAAGACCCGGCCACCATCAAGCTGGTGCGCAAGACCACCATTGAGTGGGGCGGCAAGGCTCAGCGTCTGGGTCATAAACTGGGCAAATCGCTGGGCTTGATCCAGAACACGCTCAAGCAACCGCCATCCAGCACAGGTGGCAAGCCGCCAGTGAAAACCCAGGTGATCCACTTCATCAACAAACCCATGCCGGGCAATCTGCCCAAGAAAACGGCACGGGCCTTGCTGGACGTGGAAGATGCCAATGTCGTGCCGGTGATTCGCAACCCGCAACTGCAGGTGGCGGAACAGGATCGCGAAGCGGTGTTCTATTTCCCGGGCTGTGGTTCGGAGCGTCTGTTCAGCCAGGTGGGCCTGGCCACACAAGCCATGCTCTGGCACGTTGGTACCACCACTGTGTTGCCACCGGGCTATTTGTGCTGCGGTTACCCGCAGACCTCGGCCGGTTTTGAGGACAAGGGTAACAAGATCACCACAGAGAACCGCGTGCTGTTCCACCGGGTAGCCAACACGCTGAACTATCTGGACATCAAAACCGTGATCGTGTCCTGCGGCACGTGTATGGATCAGTTGCTCAAGTACCAGTTTGAGCAGATTTTCCCGGGCTGCCGCCTGCTGGATATCCACGAATACCTACTGGAAAAGGGCGTGAAGCTTGAAGGCGTGACCGGTACGCGCTACATGTACCACGAGCCATGCCATACCCCGATGAAGCAGTACAAGGGCATTGATGTCGCCAATCAGCTGATGGGCAGCAAGGTTGATCTGAATGATCGCTGCTGTGGCGAATCGGGAACCTTCGGGACCTCGTTGCCTCATATCGCGACCCAGGTGCGCTTTCGCAAGCAAGAAGAAATGGAGAAGGGCGCGGCCAAGCTGCGCGCCGAATCCGGCGCAGAGGCACCGGTCAAGGTTCTGACCTCTTGCCCATCTTGCCTGCAGGGTCTGCACCGTTATGATGACGACGCCAATACCGACGCCGATTACATCGTGGTGGAAATGGCCAAATACGTCCTGGGTGAGAACTGGATGCCCGAGTATGTAGAGAAAGCCCGCACCGGAGGGATTGAGCGCGTGCTGTTGTAAGTTTGCAGCTTTTTTTGATTGCGCCTGAAATGGCAGTTGATGCGGTTTTGCAGTGCCGTTCCTGCTACCTTTTCGACCACCGGTCAGCTACAATCGCTTTCGGGGCATGACAGTATTCATGCCCCGATTGTTTATGGCGGGGGGTTGTTTATAATCCGGCGCAAACATAAGGAAATCGTGATGGATGGCGGTTGTGTTCTGTGCAATGATCATGATCAACAGGTGTTGTGGCGAGATGAGTTATGCCGGGTGATCTGGGTCGATGATCCGGACTATCCAGGCTTTTGCCGCGTCATCCTGAATCGTCATGTTGCAGAAATGACCGATTTACCAGCGCAGGAGCGAGACTGGCTCATGGAAGTGGTCTTTGCAGTGGAAAGGCAAGTGCGTGATACGCTCCACCCTGACAAGATCAACCTTGCCAGCCTTGGCAATATGGTGCCGCACGTGCATTGGCACGTGATTCCGCGCTGGCACACTGATCGGCATTTTCCAGGCTCTGTCTGGTCTGCGCCGCAAAACGAGAACCCACATTTGCCCGTTACTGCCGACATGATCGAACGTTTGAAACAACGCCTTCAACAGCTTGCGCCATGAACCAGTCTGATTTGCTACCCGCTTATCAAGGTACGGCTGTCCCGCCGTTTACCGACGCCCGTTCGGCCAAGGCCTGGTTGCAGCTGTTACCGCTGATCAACGCCCCCGTTGCGCAAGCCGAACTGGTTGAAGCCATCACTGCGCTCAATGGCAGCAATATTCCTGCCTATGAATCGTTGAAGATTCTGGAACTGTTCCGCGAAGCCGTACACCTTGTGCACCACACCCTGGCCGATCGTTATCTGGGCCGTGCGGTGCCGTTTGGCAAGGATGAAATGGCAGCGTGACACGCCGCCATCCAGTTGTGGTCGCACATGGCGCAAGCCTATGCCCGTTGCTGGCACGCTGCGCTGGAAGGTTTTGCGGACGTTCAGGAACACCTGGCATTGCTGGCCGAACGCAGCTTGCGTTATCAGTGCCTGATGGTGCGTGAGCACCTTTTGGCCTATCAGGTTGTTCCTGGCGACTTGTGGAAGACTATTTTCGCCTACTACCGTTTGGCGGAGTCGCGCGGTATTTCCGAGAAGCCGGCCAAAGACAGTCTGTTGAAAGCCGCAGGCGTCGCGACGCCACAAAGCGTGTTCATTCATGCGCTCTTGCTGGCTGGCGCCAGCCCCTATCACTTTACCGCCCGCCAGATTCAGTGGCTGGACGAGCGCTTGCCTGCACTGGCGCCGCGTGCGCCGCTGGAACGCGAAGCACGGGCCTTGCCGGGTCGCGGCAGTCTGCAGATCGACTTTGACGAGCCCGGCCCGCCTCGTCGCACCGAGCCGCGTGCAGAAGGTCCCAACGTCCTCGAGATTGACACCTACCAACTGGCCCAGGCGTTATCCCGGCGCATCAAATTGCTGCGCAACGGGGAAAGCCCGGACAAACTGGGCCTGGGTGAACAGTTTGCCGGCAGCGTGGTGGAAACCTTGCTGGTCGAGCTTTATCGCACCTGGTGTGAACAACTGTCAGACCGCTCGTTGCCACGTCACGCTTCCACGCGTGAGATCGAAGTGGTATTCGGCTTGCAAAAGCAGCATCACGCGGCGGGTGGCACAGGCAACTTTACCTTGCCGGAAGAGCAGCTTTCGCTGGATCAGCAAGATCTGGTGCGCATGCAACTGTTCGGTTCTTCCTCCGCTCTTGGGGGCGCAACCGCGCAGCAAGAAGTCATCACTGAACGCTGGCAAGTGCGCAACGAATCGGCGAACGGGATGCAACTGTCACGCCCGCTCCAGGCTGGTGCACGGATTTCTCTGCAGCAACTTCTGGCCGTGAATCTGGGTGGCCGCTATTTTGTGGGCGTCATCCGCTGGCTGCAGCAGGAAGATACGCATGTGGTGGTGGGTGTGCGGCTGATGCCGGGTGCACCACAAGCAGCAGCGGTTCGCCCGGTAGATATGGTTAACGCCGGTCGCCGCAGCTGGACAGAATGTCTGTGGTTACCCGCAGCGCCCAGCCTGAAGGCGCACCCGGCCCTCTTG
>JASLES010000347.1 GCA_030151005.1 Silvimonas sp. | reverse complement strand
CGGGTCGTTCAGTTCATACAGCGCGGCGTAACAGACGCCGCCTTGAGTGCGGGCGCGATCCAGCAATTGTGTCAGCCCTTCAATAATCTGGCCGGCCAGCGCCTGGCGCAGCGGGCTGCCGGGCTGATCAATCCGGTCTTTGAGCGCTGCCGCGCTGGGGCCACCGCCCGTGCCTTGCGGCAACGCGTGCGCCACATATTGCGTCGACAAAATACCCCGGTTGAAAAAGGTCTGGAACGATCCACGTTGTGGTGTCAGCGTCGCCGGCTGTTGGGTGACCAGCGCCTGCGCGGTCAACGGCGTGAGCGGGCCACCCGGCGTGCCGGTCATGGGCACGATCCGGTAGTAATACGTCTGGCCGCGTTCTGCTGTCAGATCGCGCCATTCAAATTTCTGGATAGGCCAGACAGAGGTGGGCTGGCTGGTCCAGCCTGGATTGGTTTGCCCGGTAAATCCCACCCAGGACGGCAGGTCGACCCAATCGCCCTGTGCACTGGTACTGCGCTGGACAGCAAAGCCCAGGCAATTGGGGATTTTTTCCGTGTAGCGCCAGACGATCTGCGCCACATCATTATTGGCCACTGCAATGACAACAGACTGGGAAACAGCCATGACTCACCTCCGGCGCGCCAATGCGCTGCCAGGTTCTGGATTGCTCCCTGAGTCGTGAAAGTTGAGTGCTTGTGCTTGTCGGGCCAGGCGCGGGTTTCACATCCGCATCGTCTGTGCAGAGCCCACTGTAAATGGCGGCACCCTGCAGGGCAAAGTACCCGCAATATTAAATTTTTGTTGTGGTGACCGGCAGCGCCGCCAGCCACGCTCGCCAGAACTGTTCTGCCGCCTGAGTCAGCGCCGGGGCATGCAACTGGCTGGTCTGGCGCAGGCCAGACACATTGATCCCCGCATGGGCCAGTTCACCGGCATGACCCACATACCAGCGCTCCAGCCCCAGTGCAGTGACTTCCGGGTGGAACTGCACGCCCAGCGCCCAGTTGCCAATGCAAAACGCCTGGTTAGCATATTGTTCTGTCATGGCCAGATGGCGGGCGCCGGCAGGCAAATCAAACGTATCCCCATGCCAGTGCAGCACCGGTACGGCTGGCGACAACAAGTGGCTTATGGCCGGGCAATCTGCGCTGTGCGCGGCGGCCTGCAACGGCTTCCAGCCAATCTCCTGGCCCTCGTTACCCGGATAAACGCGCGCGCCCAGCGCGGCCGCCATGAGTTGCGAACCCAGGCAAATGCCCAGCGTGGGCCGTTGTGCCGCCAGGCGCTTGCGCAACAACGCAAGTTCTTCGGTCAGGAACGGAAAATCATGCTGTTCATACACCCCAATCGGCCCGCCCAGCACCACCACCAGATCCCACGCTAGCGCATCAATCCAGCCCAGATTGGCGGTCGCGGCATCGCACCGCTCCACGTTGTAACCCGCGCGCAGCAGTTCTGGTTCTAGCGAACCGGCATCTTCAAATGCGACATGATGGATGAGGAGCGCTGTTTTCATGGGGGTTCCGCAAGAATGGGCATTTATTGCAATGCAACACGCGTATTCAAACATAGCCGCGTGCCAAAACAAAAGGGCCACGTTGTTGCGCGGGCCGGATTCGGTGAGCGGTTATGTGTCGTAAATACAGACTTATCTGCCGCGTGCCGTTTCTGCCAACGGCAATAGCCAGGCGGCGCTTGAGCCTCATATAGAACGATCGTACAATAAAGCCATCTTCACCAACCAGCCTTGCCGCCATGCAGCGCAAGATTATCCACATAGACTGCGACTGTTTTTACGCCTCCGTAGAAATGCGGGATAACCCCGCGCTGCGTGATGTGCCGCTGGCTGTAGGTGGCGCGGCGGATCAGCGCGGCGTGGTGGCGACGTGTAATTATGCGGCGCGCAAGTTTGGTATTCATTCGGCCATGGCGACTGCCACGGCGCTCAAGCGTTGTCCGCAACTGGTGCTGGTGCCGCCACGGTTTGAACGTTACCGGGAGGCATCCAGGGCGGTGCAGCGCATCTTTGCCGATTTTACGGATCGCATCGAACCTTTATCGCTGGATGAAGCGTATCTGGATGTCACCGGGGCCACGCATTTTCAGGGCAGCGCCACGCTGATCGCGCAGGAAATCCGCCGTCGTATCGAGGCTGAAGTGGGCATTACCGCCAGCGCCGGTATTGCCGCCAACAAACTCCTGGCCAAAATTGCCAGCGACTGGAACAAGCCCAACGGTCAGTTTGTGGTGCGGCCCGAACACGTTAACGAGTTCATTCGTGATTTGCCCGTAGCCAAGTTGTGGGGCGTGGGCAAGGTGACGGCCGCCCGGATCAACCGCATGGGCGCCATGACCTGTGCGGATCTGCAAACCTGGCCGCTGGAAAAGCTGGTGGCTACCTTTGGCAAGTTTGGGGCGTCGCTGCACAAGCAATGCCGGGGGCTGGATGAAAGACCGGTGGAGCGGGACGGCCGCCGCAAATCGCTGTCGGTGGAATATACCTACAACCAGGACCTGCTCGATCTGGCCGCGTGCATGGAAAAACTACCCGCGTTACTGGAAGACTTTGGCCGGCGTTTTGAACGTTCTGGCGGGGAAGAGCCGCCGCACAAAAGCTTTGTGAAAATCAAATATCACGATTTCACCCAGACCACGATGGAATGCGTTTGCCATCAACCCAGCGCAGAAATATTTGCGCAATTACTGGCCCAGGCGTGGCCACGTGGCGGCAAACCAGTACGGCTGTTGGGGATCGGGGTGCGGTACGCCGACCACCCGCAAACCGGGCCGATGAGTTTGTCGCTGCTGTAACGCCGGGCGATTAACTGGCTGGCGTCATCCAGCGGCGGGCCTGGTGGCGTACCACCTCGTTGATCGATTGTTCCCTGGCCATCGTGTTGCGTAGCCAGTGCGTGTCAGAGGCGTTTTCTTCAATTTCCCGTTGCAGCACCTTCAAACCCGCCTGGCCTTGTAGTTGTTCGGCATAAGGCATTACCTGGCGCAAAGAGGCCAGAATGTCGCTGGCCAGATCCGTGTGCTGGCCGGTGTAGGGGTCGATCAGATTGCCTTGCGCGCCAAAGCGGCAAGCCTGGAAACGGTTGTAGGTGTAAAGCTCGTAGACGTCGGATGACGGCTGGAATGGTCGTTCGGTCAGGTAATACTGGCCCAGAGCCTGGGCGTAGGCCGCCAGGGCAGCCGCTTTGCCGACGGTCAGCGGGGTATCGCAAATCCGTAGTTCTACCGTGCCGTAACCCGGTTTGGGGCGGATATCCCAGTAAAAGTCCTTCATGCTGCTGACCACGCCAAATGTCCGCATCCGCTCAAAATAAGCGCGGAACTCGGCCCAGGTTTGTACAAACGGCATGTGGCCAGATAACGGGAAGGCGTTGATAGCATTCAGGCGCGCGGTATGAAACGCGGTGTCTTCGCCCTGAGAAAACGGAGATGAGCCCGACAGCACAATAAAGTGCGGGATATGCCGCGACAGCATGTGCACCAGGTACACAGCATCGTCGCCATTGGGGCAGCCCAGATGCACGTGCTGCCCGAACACCACAAACTGCTTGGCCAGATAACCGTATAACTCGGAGAGCTGGTGAAAGCGCGGCATGTCAAAGATGCGCTGCTCGCTCCACTGGTGAAAGGCATGAGTGCCGCCCCCGGCTACCGCAAGGTTCAGCT
>JASLES010000319.1 GCA_030151005.1 Silvimonas sp. | reverse complement strand
ACTGGTTGCTGCCAGCACTGCGCACGTCAGGCGCAACAAGGTCAGATTGCGCTGTCTGGAATTCTGTTTTTTATTCATCAGTACATCCCGGAACACGTTATAGAGAATGTTTCTCATTTACTCGTCTCGAGATGCAAAACGTTCAATTTCAACAACGGTTGACGCAAATGCAAATTATTTTTATTTGCATTCAGAAGGCACGAATTCCAGCCGCCTGCAGGGGGGTTTTATGTGCCAATTTCCTCACGTATTGCTGGCAAATGCAGACCGGGTCGGGGATGAAGTTCTGGCGATGTAGCCATCGCCAAAATCGAAGATGCGGGGAAAGGTGAAGGCAAAACTGGAGGCAGAAGAAGCCGAGCCGTCGGCCTGACAATGCATATCTGGCGCGTGGCGGTGGATGACAGGCACCACACCGCCCAACTGCGATCATCAGGGTGCGGCTAACCCCGCCAGATTTGCCCGCATAAACGCCGTGACCTGGGTATTGAAGCGCTGATGAAATGCAACGCGATCAAAGCCGGGGTGATCGGTGCAAAGCGCCGGGGCGTTTTCTGCCAGTTGCGCGGGGCAAGGTGTCAAGAAGCTGAAATGGCCAGAACCGGCCACACTGTAAAACTCTGGCGCATGCGGCAACGCCTTACGGATTGCCGCTACGCTTTCTGGCGTCACGCCATCTCCGCCGTATTCAGAGGCCCACAACTGGACTGGCACACTGACTTTGGAGAGGCCCGCCGCGCTGAACACCGATAACGGATCGACAATCACCGCGGCCTTGATACGCGGGTCCTCCGGCGGAAACGGCGGCAGCGGGCCTTTGATTTCGGTGCAGAACGGCAAATCGGGCTGATTTACGCAAAACCGTTGACCCAGTTTCAGGTCTGGCACCGCGCCAATGCTGACCAGCCCCGTGTATCCCCCGCGGGAAAAACCGAACAGGCCAATGGCTTGATCGTTGATATGCGCGGCGCCCGGCCAGGCGTGGGTCATCCAGCTGATCAACCGCGACATATCACGCGGGCGCGAGATAAACGGTGCGACATGCATCTGCTGACTCAGGTCAGCAAAGTTGTCGCCAGGATGGTTGATAGCGGCGACCACAAAACCGGCATCAGCCAGCGCCATGGCTGTGTCCTGATGGCCCAGCGCGCTGCCGCCGGTGCCGTGAGATATCACCACCAATGGCAGATGGTCCCCTTGTAGGGGCGCGTCTTTGGCCACGTTCAGGGTGAATGGCGGGAGTGCCAGAGCTGTGGGCGGCGTGGCACTGGGGTACCAGACGGCCCCTTGCAAGGCCGGGCCATCGGCATCTGCCGGCACGCTGATCCAGGCAAAACCGGCCGCGCTGGCAGACCAGCTGCTCACAGCCAGTACCCCGGCAGCAAGATACAGGCAGAGGCGGTTCATGCGCTGACTCCTGCCGGCGCACCCAGCGTACGGATGGGAATCAACAGCCGCGTTTGTAGCGCATCCGGCGCGGTATCACGTGGCGAGTTCAGATAGTGTTCAAGCACGGGTCGATCCTCCGGTTCGTAGCCGCTTTGCGGCAACCAGGTTGAATAGAGCGCGTTAATGGCCGCGCCAATTTGCGTATAAGGCCCGGTCAGCATGTGTACGGCATACAAACCCGGCGCAACCGTCAGCGGTTCAAGCCCCGCCACGGGCGGAAAGGCGGCATCCAGCACAGCGCCCGCATAATAGTTAAAGTCAGCACCGTGTTCCGGATCGCCCCAGGCGAGCCCGAACCAGGCGCGCACTGGCGTCTGGCCCAGCAGTTGCCGCAAACGGCGTTGGGTATGCGGAATGGTCGCCAGCGGGCCAACGTGGCGTACGGCGTGCAAATGCAGGGCCGGCAGGTTTTCCAGTTGTACAGCCGGGCCGGTGTACTGATGCAGCCGCCGCCGGAACGCTTGGGGTGATGCCCCGACAAATTGCCGAAACGCACGGGAAAACGCCTGCGGGCTGTCGTAACCGGCGTCCTGGCCAATCCGGGTAACGCTGGGCTGGGCGCGCACCAGTTGCCGCGTCGCTTGCGCCAGCCGCACCCGGCGGATGGTGGCGGCGACGGTTTCGCCGGTCACGCTCAGATAAACGCGGTGAAAATGAAATGGGGAGAAATGTGCCAGCGCCGCCAGGCTGTGTAGCGTGTGCTCGGCCAGCGGGTCACGCACAATGGCGGCCACGGCCTGGGCGATGCGCTCACGGTAAAGCGCCTGGGATTGTCGCGGGTTCATGCTGCGCAGTATTACCCATCAACTGCACGCGCACTTAGCCGCAATTGCGAAGTTGCGGTGCCACAACAGCCCGTCGGCGGGCTGTTGTGGATTCGACCTTAGTTCACTGCTGTGCCCTGGTGATCAAACAGCCGGCAAGCCGCCGGGTTGAACGTCAGACCAATCAGCGGATTATCGCCACCCACATTGATGTGCATGGGCACTTTGGCCACCACGCGCTGGTCATTGTGCAAGAGCTTGCTATGGATGACCTGGTGATCGCCCAGGTGTTCCACAAAGTCCACGCGCGCGGCCAAACCAGCATCACCAGACGTAATGTGGACATGCTCTGGCCGCACGCCCAGGGTGACGGGCAAGCCGGATGAATCAAACATGGCCTGCGGCACCGAGATGTGATGCCCCCCGCCGATATCCACGCTCGCGCCATCATGGCGACTGGATGATGCCGGCGTGCACGGGATGAAATTCATGGTGGGCGAGCCCAGAAAACCCGCCACAAACTGATTGCCCGGCCGATCGTACAGTTCTATGGGTGTGCCCATTTGCGCCACGGTGCCCTGATTGAACACCGCAATGCGCGTCCCCAGCGTCATGGCTTCGACCTGATCGTGCGTCACATAGATCATCGTCGTGCCCAGTTCTTTATGGAGCCGGGCCAGTTCAATGCGCATGCTGACGCGCAAGGCCGCGTCCAGATTGGAGAGCGGTTCGTCAAACAAAAACACCTTGGGTTTGCGCACTATGGCGCGGCCAATGGCCACGCGTTGTCGCTGCCCACCCGATAAGGCACGCGGTTTGCGATCCAGCAGGTGCGTCAGTTGCAGCACCTCTGCCGCCTTGCCGACCATGTCCTTGATTTCCTGCACCGGTTTGCCAGCCAGCTTGAGCGCAAAGCCCATGTTCTCGCCCACGGTCATATGCGGGTACAGGGCATAGCTCTGGAACACCATGGCGACCCCGCGTTGCGATGGGGCGATGTCATTGGCGCGAACGCCATCAATCATCAAACTGCCGCTGCTGATGTCTTCCAGCCCGGCAATCATGCGCAGCATGGTGGATTTACCGCAGCCGGACGGGCCGACAAACACGACGAACTCGCCGTCGTGAATGTCCATAGACAGGTCCTTGATGATCTGTGGCCCGTCAGCGTCGTACTGCTTGCCGATATGTCTGAGTTGCAAGCTTGCCATGTGTGTCCCCTTAGCTCGCGCAGCCGCACTGGCCATCGTGCCCCAGCCAGACCGACATGCCCGATGCACCCCGGTTTTGCCAGGCAAAATACGGAATCGCCAGCAAAGACTGTTTGGACCCGGCCGCGCCCTGCGCAGCACCAACCGGGCGGTACAGCGCATTGCGCCAGCCGTCATCCGGTGCGCGGCGGGTGGCTGTCCCCTTGATCACCACCAGACCGCCCATGAGGTCTGGTTCAAACACGGCTTGCAACGGCGTGGCCCCTTCTATCACCAGGTCCTCGACATTGCTGCCGGGGTGATCAACGCCTTCCAGGCAAAACAGCACAGGCCCGCGAGAGAGCGCCACGCGGCCGGCGTTGTCATGCAAATGCGGGTGGCTTTGCCAGATGCGGATGGTCATGGGGAAATCCAGCTGGATGGTGTCACCGGGCTTCCACAACCGTTCAATGGTCAGGTACTCGCCTGGCACCACCGGGTTGGCGACGGCATCACCGTTGACGCGCACGGATGCGCCTTCGGTGCACCAGCCCGGAATCCGCACGTTGATGGCAAAGCTACCGCTGGTGCCCACCCCAAGGTCAATGCGGCCATCCCACGGATAGTTGCTGCGCTGGGACAAGGCCACCACGCGGTCACCCAGCGGAATCTGGGCCTCGCTCTGCATATAGAGGTTGACCCAGATTTCGTCTTCCCGCGTGCTATAGACGTAACCGGGCAGTTCGGCCAGCGTACGCGCCACGTTGGGTGGGCAGCAGGCCACGTCGTACCATTCCTGCCGATGATGTTCACCGTCATCGGCCAGCGGGTTCACGTAAAAATAGTGCTTACCGTCCAGCCCCCAGCCGGGCAGCATGCCGTTGTAGAGCGTCCATTCAATCAGGTCGGCATAGCGTGCATGGCCAGTGGCAGCCAGCAGCCTGTGGTTCCACATCATGCTGCCAATGGCGGCGCAGGTTTCTGTATACGCGCGCGCATTGGGCAGTTCGAAATCCTTACCCAGGGCTTCGCCGTCGTGGCGCGAACCCAGCCCGCCAGAGATATACATGCGCCGGGTAACGAGGTTGTTCCACTGTTGTTCCAGCACGGCCAGCAACGATGCGTCGCCGGTTTCCAGCGCCAGATCGGTCACACCGCAAGCCATATAAAGCGCACGCACCGCGTGGCCGCACAGGGTGGTCATTTCCCGGATCGGCACGTGATCCTGAAAATAATCTACGCCCCACCGTCCGCCGGTCAGGGTGCGCTGGCCGCGTGCTTCAATAAAGAAGCGCGCTTGCGCCAGATAACGCGAGTCCCCGGTTTCACGCGCCAGTTCAATCAGCGCCATTTCAATTTCTTCGTGACCATCTACCGCCACACGCTTGCCTTCTGCGGTCGGGCCAAACAGTTCGCACAGCAGATCGGCAAAGCGGATTGCCACATTCAAGAGCCGTGTATCGCCGGTGACCCGGTGATGCGCCACCGCCGCCTGCAACAAATGCCCGCCGCAGTACATTTCATGCAGGTCTCTGAGGTCAGTCCAGCGCAGGTGTTCGCGCTCCAGGCTAAACCACGTGTTGATGTAGCCATCCGGTCCCTGGGCTTTTTCGATCAGCGAGATGGCTTCGTTGACGTGTTTTTCCAGCTCCGGGATCGGGCCATGAACCTGCGCCCAGGCGGCCGCTTCAATCCACTTGTAGATATCTGAATCGTTAAAAAAAATACCGGCGTACGGGTCGGTGCACTCCCCCGTCAGCCGGCGAAAATTGTTCAGCCGGCCCGTGCTTTCCAGCAAGGCGTACTGCGTCGGCAAAGTAACCGCCACATTACGTGCCATGCGTGGCTGCCAGAAATCCCCACCCAGTTTGACGGCACCGACGGGCACGGGGCGCAGTTGCACATGGCAAGAGCGGCTGAAATCAACGGCATATTTGCTGATCCGGTCAGGCGAATTCATATACAACCCCTTGTTTCAAAAATAGTTATTTCACAGCCCCGGCCACCAGACCGTGGATGTAATAGCGTTGCAGCAATAAAAAGAGCGCAGCACAAGGCAGGATGGAGAGCGTGATGCCCGCCTGCATCAGCCCCCAGTTCACGGCGCCCAACTGCCCGCTCTGGGCGTTAAGCAACATGACGGGCAAGGTGAACTGACGGGCATCGGAGATCAGAATCAGCGCGGCCAGTAGCTCGTTCCAGGAACCAAAGAAGGCAAACAGACAGACCGTGACCAACCCCGGCCCTACCAGCGGCAACATCACAAGGCGCAGCATGGTCAGCGGCCGGCAGCCATCAAGCACGGCGGCTTCTTCAATTTCACGCGGGACGGCATCGAAGGCGTTGCGCATCATGAAGACCGAGAACGGCAACTGAAACGTGGTGTACACCAGCGCCAGACCCAGCTTGGTGTCTTGCAGATGCAGGGTGCGCAGCAAGATGAACAGCGGGCTGAGAATGGACTGGAACGGGATCATCAGCGTCGACAGGATCAGCACGAACATCAGATTGCGACCCGGAAACCGGAACCTGGAAAACCCGTAACCGCCCAGGGTAGAGAGCACTGCCGTGGCCGTCACCGTCATCAAGGCAATGGAGGTGCTGTTCCACAGGTAATGGCCAATGCCCTGGCTGTAGTGCGCCAGATTGGCAAAGTTCTCCAGCGAAAAGCGGCTGGGCCAGTAACGCGGCGGCGAGGCCATGGCTTCAGACGCGGGCTCCAGCGCGGTCAGGCAAGACCAGGCAATGGGGAACAAAAACATCAGCGCCAGCACCGTGCAGACGGTGTAATACGCGGTGTTCACCAACCGGTGTTTGAGCACCTTGCCCGAGGGTACGGCGTCGACCGGCAACACCGGCGCTTCAAGGGCGATATGGACAGAGTTAGTCATTGTCGTCCCGCAACAGGTACATCTGCAGCACCGAGAGCGCCAGCAAGATGAGCAGCAATACAACGGACATGGCAGCGCCATAACCCAGCTTGAAATACGTGAACGAGGCGCGGTAAATCCAGTGCACCACCGTGATGGTGCTGTTGAACGGTCCGCCCCGCGTCATGACATAAAACTGTTCAAAAGCCAGGAAAGAGCCAATCACCGACATGATCAGTGCCAGCGCAAAGGTGCGGCGCATCATGGGAACCGTGATATAGCGGATTTGCTGCCAGCGGCCCGCCCCATCCAGATTGGCGGCTTCGTAGAGGTCTTGCGGAATGGCCTGCATGCCCACCAGCAAGATCACCATGGTGAAACCGGCGGCTTTCCACAACACCATGACCACAATGGAGCCCAGCGCAGAATTGGTTTCGGCCAGCCATTGCACGGGTTCATCGATCAGGTGCAAGTCCATCAAAATGGCACTGAAAATGCCTACCTGATCGTTGAACATCCACGTCCACAGCAAGCTGGCTGCCGTCATGCCAATCACCACCGGCAAAAAGAACGCAGTGCGGAAAAACCCGACAAAGCGCACACCCCGATGCACCAGCAGCGCCAGTGCAAAAGCCAGGATAAAAATGGCCGGGGTAACCACCAGCGTGTATTTCACGGTGAACCACAAACTGGCCCAGAACGACGAATCCTGCAGCAGATCCAGGTAGTTGCTCAGGCCGCTGAACTCGGGGTGGCCCAGCAATGGCCAATGGTTAAAAGACATCCACACCGTCATGAACAAGGGGACGATAAAAAACAGTGTCGTCACCGTCAGACAGGGCAGGATGAACCAGTAACCGGCCAGCTGCCGTGCCGGTATGCGGCGTGTCAGCAGAGTCATATCGGTTCTCGCCTTTGACCTGGTGGCGGCAGACCTTCGCCGGCCACCAGATACACAGTTTCAACAGAAGCAATGTGCCGCTGGCACAACCCGGCGCGATAAAACCGGCAGGGTTGTAGCGCTGCGCAAACCTCAGTTCCCCAGGATTTGCTTGAAGCGGCCTTGCGCGTCTTTGATTGCCGGGTCGACGCCCTTGCCAAAGACCGCCTCCTGAATCATGGCCAGCCACGGGCCATTGGGATCGTTGAATAACTGGTTGAAATACGGCGAATACGGCGTTCTGCCCGATTGCATGGCAGCCGAGACAATCCCGACCCGCGCATCCTGTTTGGCATAGCTGTTGTTGGCAAAGTCAGCACGCACCGGAATGCTGCCGCCCTTGGCAAACTGGTCGATCTGCACGTCAGAGGACAGACACCAGGTAATGAATTCCCACGCCGCTTTCTTGTTCTTTGACGTGGCCGGAATGGCAATGGAATCACCCCCGGCAAAGCTGGCAGACCCGCCTTTGGCGCCCGGCAGCGGCGTCACGCCAAAATCGATTTCCGGGTGTTCCTTTTTCAACAGACCGATCGAGAACGCACCCGACCCCATCATGCCGATCTTGCCGGTGAAGAACGGGTTGATAAAGTTGCTGCCGTTATCTGTTTTGGCCCCACCAGGGATCAATCCATCCGTCCACATTTGCCGGTACATGGTCAGGGTGTTGCGCAGCGCCGGGTTATCCAGCGTTTCTTTCTTGCCGTCTGCGGAGAGCACATCCCCGCCAGAGGCCCATACGTACGGTGTCAGCGTAAAGATGTTGCAACCACCACACGCCCCAGAGAAATAAAACCCCTTCACCCCACCACCCAGCGCTGTGATTTTTTTGGCCGCGGCCTGGATTTCTGCCATGGTTTTTGGCGGCGCATCCGGGTTCAGACCTGCACGTTTAAACAACTGCTTGTTGTACAAAAGGATGGAGCTTTCCGCACTGAACGGCACCGAATACTGCTTGCCGTTATAAGCACCCAGGCGCATATGGGACGGCGAAAGTTCTTTGGCATATGGCAGCGCTTTGACTTCTGCCGAGAGATCACTCAACTGACCGGCCTGCGCAAACGCCGGCACAAAAATCAGGTCAATGGCGACCACATCCGGTGCGCCGCCACCGGCCACGGCCGTGCCAAACTTGGTGACAAAATCGTCACTGGGGATCACGGTCAAGGCCACTTTGGTCGTGTGTTTATCGTTCCATGCCTTGACCATGGGTTCTACAAAAGCCTGATCTGCAGCACGTACCCAGAAGCTGATTTCTTCAGCGTGAGCACTGCTACTGACCACCAGGGCAGAAGCGCCCACTACACCTGCGAGTCGTTTTACAAAAGCAGAAATTTTCATTTTCTGTCTCCTCCATGTTATCGACCAGGACGTCCTTGCGGATGGTCTGTTGCCTTTCCGACTGCCCCGAAAGGGGGCGATGACGTGTGAGCATGTTGACGCCCGCTGTAATGGCCGACAAGATGACGAAAACCTTGTGCAACAGGACAATTCCGACTTTTTGACCATGGATACGCAACTTAGCCTGAATGTCCATATGCCAGTGCATGTTTCCAACGGTGGGCTGTTTATTTCCCGCGGGGTGGGCACGCATCCGCGCCGGGTGATCGACTCGTTCGAGCTGATTTATGTGAAGCGCGGCATCCTGTCTATTGAAGAATCTGGCCGCCGTTTTGAGGTGGGAGAAGAAGAAACGCTGCTGTTATGGCCAGGGCGGGAACACGGTGGCACCGCGCCCTTTCCGCCTGATCTGCAGTTTTTCTGGGTGCACTTTGCCGTACCTGCTACCACCCGCCAGGGCGACGCCACGCTGCTACAGGTGCCGCAGCACGCCTATGTCAGCCGGCCGGAACACATGACTGGTTTGTTTCGTCGTTTGCTCAACGAGCAAGCCTTGCTGGGCGAACGCGCCGTCCCCATGAACCTGATGGCGATGCAGATGCTGTGGGAAGTCACCTCATCGCGCGCCGTAGGTGGCGTGCTCGACAGTGAGTCCGCCGTGCTGGCCGGGCGGGCTGAGGCGTTGATCCGCACCAGTTTTCATTTGCCGATCACCGCATCGAGCCTGGCGGCGCAACTGGAATGCAACCCGGACTATCTGGGTCGGGTTTTTCGCAAGCATTACCAATGCACACTGACCGAGGCAATCCACACCCGGCGCGTGCGTCACGCCACCAATTTGCTCACCGACGGCAAACTGAGCATCGACGAGATCGCCCTGCAATGCGGGTTTGATGATCCAGGTTATTTCCGCCGCGTGTTCAAGCGCGCCACAGGCACCTCTCCCCGCGCCTACCGCAGCCTGCATTTACGGCTGCATATCAATACGGATTGAGTCACCGGTTCGCCGCAACGGCAAACCCGGCATGAAGGGCCTCAGAACGTCGCCACGGCGCCTTTTGTTGCAACCATGCTACGGATGACGTGTGGCGCATATCTGAAACTTGACCTGCTTACTGCACGTGACAAAGTGTCATCTGGCCGCAAATAACGGTTTTTCCGAAACATAAACCTACATAAGCCGGCCGAACCCACCTGTTGTTTCACGCCTGCATGCCGCCCTCTGGCAGCGCTACATGCGCTGTCCATACTGCGACCAGCACGGGTAATGGCCGGATGGATTCGATACAGGCCAATACAAATAACATTCCCAGCTCCAGGAAGATGAGTCATGAAATCTCAATACGCACGCCCCGCCTTGCGCCGGGCACTCCCGCCCTTTTTGTCTTGCCTGATGGCCGCAGCCATCCTGTCTGCCTGCGGTGGTGGTGGCGGTTCTGATAACAGCAGCACCGCAAGTAATCACGCCGCAGCCATGAGCGGCACAGTCGCCACTGGCCGGGTCATGGCCGGAGCAACGGTAACCATCAAGGATGTGAACGGCTTTCTGGTTG
>JASLES010000299.1 GCA_030151005.1 Silvimonas sp. | reverse complement strand
GAGACCATCGTCGAAGGCAAATACCCGGCCATGGCCTGGTGGCGGCGCAAGGTATTCTCTTTGATGACCCGCAATGCCACGCGCGCGACCAGCTACTTCAAAATTCCACCGAACCGCGTGGTGGAAATGGGGATGCAAGTGGAATTGTAATCAGGCTGATCGAGCCAACAAAAAAGGACACCGCCGGTGTCCTTTTTTGTTGGCCTTCGACCATGTAACTCGAAGCTGTTGCTGTTGGGGTTGCAGTTGTTTTTGACTTTCCTCCCCCGTTAAAGCCCAGCGCCGAAGGAGTGGAGGGAGACCTTGGGCTCCCGACCGACTGAGGGAAGCCCGGAGGGCCGCCAGGCTGGGGTCGCCTTTCTTTTGGTTACTTTTCTTTGGCGAAGCAAAGAAAAGTAACGTGCTCCGGCCACCGCCGGTATCAAATGCCTTTCAAACCCGCGCCGTCAGGCGCTAACTCGTAAGTACCGCAATCGGTGGATTGTCGCTATCGCTCCGAATCCACCCTACAGCCTGCACGGCAAAGGCCACCTACGGCGGCCGAACTGGATTCCCGCCTCCGCGGGAATGACGAACTCGTGGCAGGCAGCTCGTTTCATGCTTGCAAATAGCCCCGCGGATTCCCGCTACCATTCCGTCCAGGCAACAAAAGCCTCAACACCAGCCAACAAAAAAGGACACCTTCAAGGTGTCCTTTTTTGTTGGCCATCTACTACTGGCAACCCCACTTACCGTAATTCAAACATCCCGCCAGTATTGGCAATATCCACCATCGCCCGGATATCCGCTCGCATGCCATGCAACACAATAGCTCGCCCCTGTGCGCGTTCATGCAGCAAGAGCAGCATTCCCAGCGCGGTGGAGTCCATGCTCTCGACACGGGCAAGGTCAAAGTGAATGGCCTTGATGTCCGTATGGCCCAGCATGTCTTGCGTCACCTGGCGAAAACTACGCTGACCTTCCCACGTGAAATGACCCGCCAGCCGGATATGCGCCACCGGTTGCGCCAGTTCCAGAATCGCCTGCACGGCTTGTTCCTTGTCTGTTGTCTTGGGGCCGTCGCGAGGCGTTAAGCCGCAGCAGGCGGTTGTTGCTGGCCGCTGGCATCAATCCCGAAGCGTGTGCGCGTGCGGCGCAGGGCGTCGGCCAGTTGTCGCGCTTTGCCATTGGTGGGGTCTTGTTTACGTACCCGCGCCAGATAGCGTTGCGCCATGTCCATGTAATGATCGTTCCAGCCTTGCTGGTTCACGCAAGAGAGCAGCGTGTTCACGGCGTTGAGCAGCAACTGCACGTTGCCACTGCGACCATGCAAAGCATTGATGAACATGTCGGCAGCCGCGGAAAGATTACCATCTCTCACCGCATTGACAGCGTCATTATTGAGCTGGCTCAGGTCACGTGTGACCTCCGCCACCATTTGCCGGCCCATTTCCGGTTCACCCAGACCGTGATACAGGCTTTCTACGCTGGCGATGACGGCCGGATCATCCGATGCAGCGCCCAGCGCGCTACGCACCAGGGCCGCCCCGGCTTCCTGGCGGCGTCGGGTATAGGCCTGGCGCGCGGCCTCAATCAAGACTCCTGGGAGCGGGTCGTCTTGTTCGCGCAGGGTTTCGCAGGCGTGTTCAAACAACTCGGCGGAGGCTTTGCGGTCGTCGAGTTTTTCCAGTGCAGCGGCCTCAATCAGTTCGCAAATCGGCTCGACCGCTTCATTGGTGCTGGAGACCTCGCGGCGCAAGCGCTGGATGGTACGTCGTGCACCGCCAATATCATCTCGCGCCAACTGCACGCGGCCCAGTTCACAGTAGAGCGAGATATCCGGCCAGAACGAGCCCCGGGACAAATTGAGCGCCTGGGAAAGGGCGTTTTCTGCGGTATCCAGTTCGCCATTGCGTTCCGCCAGCCGTCCCAGCGCGGTTTGTCGTTGTGCGGTCAGTGGGGAACGTTGCAGGGCCTGGGCCAGCGTGGCTTGCGCTGCGGTCATATCGCCTTGCACGCTCAGCGTACGCGCCAGCCAGTCGTAGGACTCCATCGCCAGTTCGTGGTCGCGTTTGACGGTTTCAAAACATTCACGCGCGCGCTCGTAATCTTTCAGGCCAAAGTGGGCCTTGCCCAGACCCAGCCGCGCCCAGGCGCTGTCTCGCAGGTCCAGTGCTGCGGTGCTCGACTCTACGGCAGACTGATGCTCACCCAGCCGCAGCAGCAGAAACGTTTTCATGCGCAGAAAATCTTCTGCCTCGTTGGGTGGGCGCAAGGCCATTTCCCGGTCGCAGGCAGAGACCGCACCCAGATAATCGCCGGCTCGCACCGCATTATCAATGGTCCGGAATCGCGCCTTGCGCCGCTGTGCGCGATTCAGCCGGTCAATGAAATCGCCAGTGGAAAAGGGCTTGAGCAGATAGCCATCCGGCACCAGTTCTGCCGCGCCCATGACCTGGGCCTGGCGGCGCTCGCCCGTCACCATCATGAAGATGCACGACGGCTTAAGTAGATAATGCTGCTGGCAGGCTTCAAACAAGTGCACGCCATCCATGCCGCCACCCAGATCGTATTCGCACAGCACCACGTCGTAGTCGTGATTCTGGATCAGCCCCAGCGCAGCGGTCTGGCGATTGGCGTAATCAATGGTTGCGACGCCAGCTTCCGCCAATGCCTGACCCAGCGCCGCGCGGGTTTCGCTGGCCCGGTCTATGACCAGGGCACGGGCATTGATGATCGTAGCGTCGCTGGCGGTCATTCTTTAACGGCCTCGAGTTTGGCGTAGGCCACGGCCAGCCATTTGGTGCCCAATTGCGCAAAATCGACCTGGATATTGCCGTTGGCACCGCCTTCATGATTGAGCACGACACCAAGGCCAAACTTGGGGTGCCGCACTTTCATGCCAATCGCCAGCCCATGATCAGGCGTCTCTACATGGCGCGGCGTGGTGGGCGGTGCGTACCAGTCGCTGGTGGCCGAATTGCTGCTGCCGTAGCTGTTCGGGGCATATCCCCGATTAAGGTACTTGAGGAGTGGCGCTGGCACTTCGTTGAGAAAGCGGCTGGCCGGGGCGTAGCGCATCTGGCCGTGCAGCATGCGGCTTTGCGAGAGCGAGATGTACAACCGCCGCCGTGCGCGGGTCATGGCTACGTACATCAGCCGCCGCTCTTCTTCCAGGCCCTTGGGATCAGACAGGCTGTTGTCGTGCGGAAACAAGCCTTCTTCCAGCCCGGTCAGGAATACGCTATGAAATTCCAGCCCCTTGGCGGCGTGGATGGTCATCAATTGCACTGCCGCCTCACCCGCTTCGGCGGCGTGTTCGCCACCTTCCAGCGAGGCATTGGCCAGAAAGGCAACCAGGCTGTTTTCATCTTCCGTGACAAAGGCTGTGGCCGCGTTCACCAGTTCGTTCAGGTTGGCGAGGCGCTCTTCACCTTCTTTTTCATTCTGGTAGAACTCATAAAGGCCGGAGAGCGACAGCACCATGTTGACGAGGTCCGGCAGTGGCTTGCCTTGCGCCTGCACGTGCATGTTCTCGATCATCAGCACAAAACGGCCGACCGCTGCGGCGCTGCGACCACTGCCCGCGCTGCAAGCGGCTTGCCACAGGCTGCTACCAGAAATCCGTGCGGTATCTGTCAGTGTTTCGATCGTCCGGTTACCAATGCCGCGTGTGGGGAAATTGATCACCCGCAATAGCGCGTTGTCATCGTCCTGATTGGCAATCAAGCGCAAATAGGCCAGGGCATGTTTGATCTCCTGGCGCTCGTAAAAGCGCAAGCCGCCGTAAACCCGGTAGGGCAGGCCTGCTGCGACAAGGGCGTGTTCGATAATCCGTGATTGCGCGTTAGAACGATAAAGAATGGCGATCTCATCGAGCGCAATACCATCACGCTGCTGGGCCGAGATTTCATCGACCAGAAAGCCGGCTTCTTCGCTATCTGTGGCCGCTTCATACAGGCGGATCGGCTCGCCCGCATCATCATCGGTCCACAATTGTTTGCCAAGGCGATCACGGTTATGTTCGATCACCGCGTTGGCCGCGTTCAGGATATTGCCGTGGGAACGGTAATTCTGTTCCAGCCGGATTACATGTTTGACCTCGTAATCTTTCTGGAAGTCCAGCATGTTGCCCACCCTCGCACCCCGAAAGGCATAAATGGACTGGTCGTCATCGCCCACTGCAAATAAGGCGCTGTCCGGGCCGGTAAGTAATTTCAGCCACGCATATTGCAACTGGTTGGTATCCTGGAATTCGTCCACCAGAATATGCTTGAACCGGCTCTGATAATGCGCACGTAACGGCTCATTGCGTTCCAGTAATTCATAGCAGGCCAGTAGCAATTCAGCAAAATCAACGACACCTTCACGCCGACATTGGGATTCATATTCGGCATAGATCATGCGTTGGGTTCGGGAATATTCATCCCGGGCTTGCGCTTGCGCCGCGCGGATTCCGGCCTCTTTGTTGCCGTTGATATATTGCGCAATGCTGCGCGGTGGATATCGCTCATCATCGGCATTGAGCGTTTTCATTGCGCGCTTGATCGCCGCTAACTGATCCTGGGAATCCAGAATCGCAAAACCCGCTGGTAAACCTGCATCACGATGGTGCAAACGCAGCATGCGGTTACACAAGCCGTGAAACGTACCGACCCATAATCCGCGCGGATTGAGTGGCATCATGGCGGTAATGCGCGCCAGCATTTCTTTGGCCGCTTTGTTGGTAAACGTGACCGCCAGCAAGCCGGCCGGGCTGATCTGCCCCGTGGATAACAACCAGGCAATGCGTGTGGTCAGCACGCGCGTCTTGCCGCTGCCGGCTCCCGCCAGAATCAGGGCGTGTTCTGCTGGTAACTCAACAGCGGCGCGCTGTTGCGGGTTGAGCGATGCGGTAAGGGGATGGGACATGCCAGGCTTTTCATGCGGGATATCAACGCAACCATTGTACCGGCAGTCTCTGGGGCACAGGGGTATTGCCGGTAACAAAAAAGGCAGCCCTTAAGGCTGCCTTTTATCTGGCCCGTGCGCCAATACAGATTGGCGCCGGACAATCAAACGCGCAGGTCTTCCAGCGATTTGCCTTCGCTCAGCCATTTGAGGGCCCATTGCGGCTTGCGGCCACGACCAGACCAGGTCTGGGTTGCGTCTTCCGGATTGCGGTATTGCGCCTTGCTGGCCGCAGCGGCTTTCTTGCCCGCCTTTTTGCCTTCCAGGCCCAGCACTTCATTCAGCGAAAAACCCTTGGCGGCTGCGAGTTGCTGCAGTTCATTAATCAGGGTGACCTTGTCGGTTTCCTTGCGACGGATGATTTCAGCATCAAGGTCTTTTTGCAGCTTGTACAGTTGCGGCAGGTTCAGGCCGGACAAATCCATTTGGTTGCTCCTATGTTCAGCACAGCAATGGTGTTTTGATGATGCATTGCGCAACGAGGCCGGAGCCGCGGTAATTCTTGCCAGAAGGCAAGACAGAACAATGTGCGCAGGCAAGAAAAGATTAAATCCCTGATCCGATTATGCATGCTGCGTTTTGTCTATTCAAGTGCGGTTTGTAATTGACCGGCCGGTGCAGATAGCCAATTGGCAGATATATTTGCACTGACTTAATCAGTAAATGTTTATCAACAAGTCTGATCTGGTTAATTTATGCGCCAGATCAGCAAGCCAATATCCAGAGACCGTGACTTATTGCCAGCACGACCGGTTAATCAGGGCGGTCGAACACGGTTGACCGGATAGTTGGTAAATAATTCCCGACACGGTGAAAACATCTGCAAGCGTGCCGCTACGCCTTGTCACACTATTGTTTTGCCGATTGGTGATACTGCGCTGGTACAATTGCGCCTATCCGAACTTGCCTTTGCCTGGACACCGTCATGACAGAAATTTCCGCCCAACAGAAAGCCGAAGTGCTCTCCGAAGCGCTGCCGTATATCCAGCGTTTCTTCGATAAGACCATTGTCATCAAATATGGTGGCAATGCCATGATTGATGAAGAGCTCAAAGAAGGCTTCGCCAGTGATGTGGTCTTGCTCAAACTGGTGGGTATGAACCCGGTGATCGTGCATGGCGGCGGCCCGCAAATCAACGAGCTGCTTGATCGTATTGGCAAAAAGGGCGAGTTCATTCAGGGCATGCGCGTGACCGATGCCGAGACGATGGACGTGGTAGAAATGGTGCTGGGCGGCCACGTCAATAAAGAGATTGTGTCTCTGATTAACAAACATGGCGGCAAAGCGGTGGGTCTGACCGGCCAGGATGGTCACTTTATCCGTGCCCGCAAGATGTACCTCAAAGGCGCCAACGAAGACGAAATGATCGATATCGGCCAGGTGGGCGAAATCGAAAGTATTGATCCGTCGATCGTGGCGCATCTGGATGCGCACGACTTCATTCCGGTCATTGCCCCGATCGGGGTGGACCGTGAAGGCGAAAGCTACAACATCAACGCCGACCTTGTGGCCGGCAAGCTGGCTGAAGTGCTGCACGCAGAAAAGCTGATCCTGATGACCAACACCCCGGGCGTGCTGGATAAACAAGGCAATCTGCTGACCGGCCTGACTGCGGCCAAGATTGATGAATTGTTCGCGGACGGTACGATCTCTGGCGGCATGTTGCCGAAGATTTCATCCGCGCTGGATGCCGCCAAGAACGGGGCTAAAACGGTGCACATCATTGATGGCCGCGTGAAACACGCGCTCTTGCTGGAAGTGCTGACCAGCCAGGGTGTCGGCACCATGATCCGCGCCAACTGATCGCCGGTTTCTGACAAGTACGGTTGCAAGCTGGCGTGCGGGGTCTAGATTAATAGAACCCTCGTTGTTGTTCCTGGAGAACTACATCATGAAGACCGCACGTCAACTGCTGGCCGAAAAGGCGATACACGGCACCGTAACCGTATCGCCGCAGGCCACGGTTTATCAAGCTCTACAGGTTCTGGCTGACAAAAATATCGGGGCAGTTCTGGTCATGGATGGGGACGTTCTGGCCGGCATTTTTTCTGAGCGTGATTACGCGCGCAAAGTGGTGCTGATGGGTAAGACCTCGGCCGGTACACCGGTCTCCGAGATCATGACCTCCAAGCTGATCTGTGTGACGCCAGAGGCCTCGGTGGATGAATGCATGGCCATCATGACCGACAAGCGCATCCGCCATTTGCCGGTCGTGAACGATCAGGATGAGCTGATTGGCTTGTTGTCCATTGGTGACCTGGTACGTGAAACCATTGCCGAACAAGAGTTCCAGATTGAACAACTGGAAAACTATATTCACGGCCGTTCTTCGCCCATGGCGGCCTGATCCGCGCCAGCGGATGTTAAAAAAGCCGGCCTGTGCCGGCTTTTTTCATGGGCACATTCAATCTTGATGGAACCGCATGCACGCATCCCGCGCCCCGGTCTGGCTGTTTGACCTGGATAACACATTGCACAACGCCAGCCGTCATGCTTTTCCGGTGATTGATGCGGCCATGAACCGTTACATGGAAGACAAGCTGGGTGTGGACGCCGATACGGCCACGCGCTTGCGTACCGATTATTGGCGGCGTTACGGCGCCACCTTGCTGGGTCTATTGCGGCACTATCCGCAGCAGATCAAACCGCATGATTTCCTGGCCGCTTCGCACCCGTTGGCGGATCTGACCGCCCAGCTTCATCCCATGCCAGGCCTGCGCCGCACACTGGCGCGATTGCCAGGCCGCAAAATCCTGTTTACCAATGGCGCACGGCGTTATGCCGAGGCGATGGTCAGAGGCTTGGGCATCGAACGGGAGTTCATCGGCATTCATGCCATTGAGCATGGCCGGTTCAGCCCCAAACCGCAGCCCGCTGCTTTCCGGCACATTCTGCGCAAATACCGCTTGCAGGCAACGCAGTGCATCCTGGTAGAAGACTCGCTGGATAATCTGCGCATGGCGCGGCGGTTGGGGATGAAAACGGTGTGGTTGCGACCGCATCTGCGCGGGCATGCGAGTGTAGATGTGCTGCTGCAGCGGCTGGATGGGTTGGCGGGGCGGTGGCGGGGAATGAGGTAAAGGGTTTCTGGCGGGGATGTGGGGCGGATTTGGCATGGTGGGGATAGTTTGCCCCGGCCGGATCAAAAAAAGCCGGTTTCCCGGCCTTTGCGGGGCGGCGCCCATGCTTGCGTCGCCCCGTCGCGCGTAAACGGCGCGCCCCACGTACTGGCAGGTGCGCAAAACGTACCGTTTACACTTCGTCATCCATACCCAGTTCCTGAATCTTGCGGGTGAGTGTGTTGCGCCCCCAGCCCAATAATTCTGCCGCTTCAATCCGTTTGCCGCCAGTATGTGCCAGCGCTCTTTCGATCACGGTCCGCTCAAAGGCGGGCATGATTTCATCCAGCACCCGGCTTTCACCCTTGGCGAGGCGGCCGCCAATGTCGGCAGCCAGCGCAGCACGCCAGTCACCATGCCCTGCCAGCGCTACACCGTCTGCACTGTCCGGACTTTCGTTGATTTCTGGCGGTAGATCGCTGCCTTCCACAATGGCGCCTGGTGCCATTACGGTGATCCAGTGGCACAGGTTTTCCAGCTGCCGCACGTTACCGGGGAAGCTGAAATTGCTGAGCGCGGTCATCGCTTCTTCGGATAGACGCTTGGATTCCACGCCCAGTTCTGCCGCCGAGCGGGAGAGAAAATGCCGCGCCAGAAGCGGAATATCCTGGCGGCGTTCACGCAAGGGCGGCAGGCGCAGGCGGATGACGTTGAGGCGGTGGAACAAGTCCTCACGAAAGCCGCCGTGCTTGACGCGGTCTTCCAGATTCTGGTGCGTGGCAGCGATCACACGCACATTGGCCTTGATCGGGGCCTGACCACCGACGCGGTAGAAGTAACCGTCGGATAGCACACGCAGCAGGCGCGTTTGCAGGTCCGCCGGCATGTCACCAATTTCATCCAGAAACAGCGTGCCGCCTTCGGCTTGCTCAAAGCGGCCTTGCCGGCGCGCTTCTGCGCCGGTGAAAGAACCACGCTCATGACCAAACAGTTCGGATTCCAGCAAGTCTTTAGGAATTGCCGCGGTGTTGATCGCGATAAACGGCCGGGCCGAGCGTGGGCTATGGCGGTGCAGGGCACGCGCAACCAGTTCTTTACCTGCGCCAGATTCCCCGGTAATCAGCACCGTAGCAGCCGATTGCGAGAGGCGGCCAATCGCCCGAAATACATCTTGCATGGCCGGCGCCTGACCCAGGATATCCGGGTTGGAGACCGGAGCCTCTTCGCTACCGCCTTGACGCGCTCCTTCTTGCAGGGCGCGCTGGATCAGGGCAATGGCCTGGTCCACGTCAAACGGCTTGGGCAGATATTCAAACGCGCCACCCTGAAAGGCCGATACGGCGCTTTCCAGGTCTGAATGCGCGGTCATGATGATCACCGGCAGGCCGGGATAATCCTTTTTGACCAGTTCCAGAAAGGTCAGGCCTGATTCGCCAGGCATGCGGATGTCGCACACAATGGCTTCAGGCACTTCCCGACCCAGACGGGCCAGGGCTTCGGTTGCGGATGCGAAAGAGGCGTGTGCGATGTTTTCACGAGCGAGCGCTTTTTCGAAGACCCAGCGGATGGAACGGTCGTCGTCGATGACCCAGACAGTACTCATGGATGCTCCGTGGCTTTGGTTGTATTTGTTTTTTCAAATCCCTGCCAGCCATTGAGCGGCAGCAGCATATTGAAACAGGTGTAACCCGGCCGGCTGTCGAAATCGATCATGCCGTGGTGCTGATTGATAAAGGTGTGGGCCAGATGCAGGCCAATTCCTGTGCCCCCTGGCCGGCCCGAGACCAGCGGGTAGAACAGTGTTTCTTTCAGGTGTTCCGGAATCCCCGGCCCGTTGTCGATGATCTGCAACTGGATGGCGATCGGGAAACGCTGGCGATTGAGTGTCACCTGCCGCGCCACGCGGGTCCGCAGCATGATTTCGCCCACGCCATCCATGGCTTGAATGGCGTTGCGCATGATGTTGAGCACGGCCTGGATCAGTTGTTCGCGATCGCCAATCAGTGACGGCAGGCTGGTGTCATAGTCGCGCTTGATCGCCAGACCATTGGGCGTCTCGGCCAGCATCAGGCTGCGCACCCGCTCCAGCACCTCGTGGATCGACAACTCGGCCAGTTGGGGCAGGCGATGCGGGGTCAGCAGCCGATCCAGCAGGCTCTGCAGCCGCTGGGATTCCTCAATAATGACCTGGGTGTATTCCTTTAGCTGCGGGTCGTGCAACTCTCGCGACAATAGTTGCGCGGCCCCGCGGATGCCCCCCAGCGGGTTCTTGATTTCATGCGCCAGATTGCGGATCAGCTCGCGGTTGGCCTGTTGTTGTGCTTGCAGCCGCTCTTCATTGGCAATCTTGCGTTGCTGGTCGATCTGGCGGATTTCCGCCATCGCGGCCGCTTCAGCGCATTCGATCGGGCTGGCGGTCAGCGAGACATACACCTCGCCATGCGTGGTATTGAGCGCGATCTCGTGCTCGGTCAGGCTGACATTGTTCAGGCTGGCATTGGATAGCGCTTGCGCAACCGGATTGTCCGGCCCCAGACACTCGGTAAGGGCCATACCAAGACAGTCATCACGCAAGCCCAGAAGATCAGAGGCCGCCGGGTTGTAATAGACCAGCGCGCCGTCGTCGCGCGTGGCCAGGACCGCGGCGTCCAGAAATTCCAGTCCGGCAAAGATGGCAGGTATAGGGCTTTTGGTCATAGGGTGCGGTCTATGAAATCGTGGATCAAACAGGCACGAAGCCTGGCGTGGCTGCTCGTGGCCGCCCGCCGCTTCTTTCATGCGGGATGAATAAGCAATTAGCGGGCCAGCCCGCAAGGGCACACAAATGAAGATTTGAGCTAGCGCAAAATAAAAAATGCACCACTTGAGTGCATTATAGGGTTTGATCTGGTGCATTGCCCCTGTATGGGGATCAACGTCGCGGCGCTGTGTGCAGGGCGTGATGCAGTATGGGGCGTGCCAGGAGTCAAAAGCGGGCGATACAAAACAAAACGCCCGCAGTACGCGGGCGTTTGGGGCAAACACGAACGACGACTTACCGGTCGCGGGCCATTTCCTGTTGCAGGGCGGCGACGTTTTTCTCATGCAGCGTCGCGTTATCACGCAGCCGCGCGACACGCTCCTGATATTTTTGTGGATTGGTTTGCGCTTCTGAACTCGATTGCGCATCGGCCAGGGCCTTGCGCGCGTCGGTCAGGGCTTGTTGTTCGGTGGCCAGTTCGTCGTTCAGGATCTGTTTGCGGTTGGTATCACGCGATTTTTGCGTGGCCGCATCGACCCGTGGAAAGTTGGCCGGGCTGGGGGCGGTGACATTGCTGCCGCCGCTGCTTTTGCCACGGCTCTTGTTCCCCATGGGGATCGGATCGGTATAGACCCGGATCGCCCCTTTCATGGGGATATTGGAAAACGTGACGCGACCATCGCTATCGACAGATTTGTAGATATCGGCGTACGCAGGCCAAGCCGCCAGTACCAGGGCGGTAACGGCAGCAAAACGGAAAAAGGACAAACGGGACATGGGGCGGAACATTAACACAGCCAGCCTCAAGCCGGTCGGTCACTATGACCAAGCGGCCGTTCTGGCGCGATCAAATCCCGGACGCGCTGTTTGAGCTCTTTGGCTTCCGGAAAACGCCCCTCTACTTTGCGGTCCCAGATCACCTGATCCTGGCAGTGCACTACAAAGACGCCGCCGGTTCCGGGCTGCAATGCCACCTCGCCCAGTTCTTCGGCAAAGGTGGACAACAGCTCTTGCGCCAGCCAGGCCGAGCGCAGCAACCAGTTGCACTGCGTGCAGTAAAGAATGCTCACGCGGGGTGTTGCACCGGGCATGATGAACTCCAGTCAGAACAAGTCGGAACAAATCAGAAAGACAGACCCAGCTCACGCAATGCAGTTTCTGTCTGCGCCGCGCTGACATGATGAATGCCATGCCAGCCTAACGCACGAGCCGCCGCTGCGTTGGCCGCGTTGTCATCAATGAAGACCAGTTCTGCCGGCTTCAGATCTGGCAGGTCTTTGGCAATGCGGCGGAACATCTCGTGATAGATGGCCGCGTCTGGCTTGATGAGCTTGAGCCGGCCGGACACCACGATGTCTTTGAAACGATGCAGAAACGGATAGTTCTCCCACGCGTAGGGGAAGGTTTCTGCCGACCAGTTGGTGAGCCCGTAGAGCGGCACTGCGGCGTGTTCCAGGTCTTCCATCAGCTTGATGCCTTCGGGCAGCGTACCCGCCAGCGTTTCTGGCCAGCGGTCGTAGAAGGCACGAATGAGTTCGGCATGATCCGGGTACTGCGCAATCAACATCTCGGTGGCATCTGCCAGCGTGCGGCCGGCGTCTTGCTGCAGATTCCACTCGCCGTTGCACACATGCTGCAAGAACCATTGGCGCTCTGTGGCGTCGGGGATCAGTTCGCGGTAAAGGTATTCCGGATTCCAGTCAAAAAGGACGCCGCCAAAATCAAATACAACTGCACGCACGGTCATGGAGTTAACGCCGGGTTATGCGGGATGGGACGGTTATTGTAGCCGGGATGGGGGGAGAGGAGGGAGGGGTGAGGAATGACGAAGTGGTGGTGCGCGAGGCGTGATGAAACTGACACACGATCTGGCACGCCTCACACCACCTTCACCCGTGCTTTACCGGCAAATCATTCGCCGGCAGTTCGGTCTCCAGTACCACGCGGTTCCGGCCGTATTCCTTGGCGTGATAAAGCGCATGGTCGGCACGGGTCAACAGATCATCCAGGTCCGCGTCGCTGGGGCGCAGGCGGGCGACACCCATGCTGGCGGTGATGCGTACATACAAGCCGCCATCCAGCGGTACGTGGGTCGCGGCGATGGCCATGCGCAGTTTTTCTGCCACTTGTTCAGCGTCATCAAGCGAAGTATCGGGCAGCACCACCACAAACTCTTCGCCACCCCAGCGCCCAAAGCTGTCGCTGGCGCGCAAGGTCTCGCGGAAGGTGTGGGCCACGGCCCGCAACATCAGGTCCCCCACGAGGTGACCGTGCGTGTCGTTGACCATTTTGAAGTGGTCCAGATCCAGCAACAGGATAGAGAGCGGCGTATCTTGCCGGCGCGCCATCAAGACGGCCTGGGCGCAGCGGCGTTGCCATTCACGGCGATTGGGCGCGCCGGTCAGTTCATCGGTTGTCGCCAGTTCTTTCAGGCGCTCGTTGGCTTGCGCCAGCGCCTCGGTGCGGGCGGCGACTTCGGATTCCAGCTGCACACGGTGACGTTTGATCAACTCCTGCGCCAGCGCCAGATACTGCAGCATGATGGTGGTAGAGAACATGAACAGCTGCAGGTTCACAAACGACATCGCCGGGTTGCCCCGCACAAACGGGCCAAGATGGAATACGGTTGCGGCAGAGATAAACACCGCCGTGCCCAGCATGGCGACCACCATGCCCGGCAGCCGAAACCGCACCGTTGTTGCCAGCAGCACCGGCAGCAACAAAATCAGCACCGGCGGATAGATAAACAGCGCGCAGCCCAGGATCAGCAGAATCAGCACCACGGGCCACAGGTGGCGCAGCGCGTTAAAGCGCAATTCCCAATTGCCCCGATCTCGCCAGACGACATAAGCCGGTGTGGCCAGCAAGATGCCGGCCAGGTTGGAGACCACCAGCATCGCAAAATGACGGGCCACGCCAGCTAAAGAGGCGTCTGGCAAGGCATGGCAGGACCATTGCAACAGCGTCATGAAGGGCGCGGTAGCGACCGCAGGCACAGTGCAGACCCAGAACCAGAACCAGATCAGGTCTTGCGGCTGGCGCAGAAAATTGGCGTGGTGGCGGGTTTCATGAATGCGCCATGCGCGCATCGCCAGCCACGCCTGCAACGCATCCAGCGCGGCAGCGGCCAGACCCATACGCCAGGCCATGCTCAAGCCGGTGATTTGTGCCGTGACCGGAATACACACCAGCAAACTGGCCAGCCACACGCACAACAAACCGGGGCGCCCCAGAACCAGCATGGCGACGACACCCACGCCACTGGGTAGCCAGATGGCCGACACATTGTCGCCAGGCAGCGCACCTGCACCCACGCTCAGCCAGCCGCTTAAGACCTGAATGACCAGGAGTGGCAGGAAATAACGCAGTCGAGAACGCAGTGGCAGATGAAATGTAAACATGCAGAACCGGAGTAAGGGTGGGCTGGTGCACAGCCCCACGAGGGTACGCTTTCTTTGTTGGTAAGGAAATAGCCTGCGGCTATTCGGTTTCAATCAGGGTGTTTTACGGCAATTAATTCGCCTTTGCCTACAGGAACAATACTTGTCTCGAAAGCAGGTGTTGTTTTGACGAGGGCGTAAAAGTCCTCTATTTCTGCTTTGTGCGATATGAAGTTGTCCACAATCAGCACCCCGCCCGGCCGCAAAACCCTGGCCAGCAAAGGCCACCAGTTAGCGTACTGGTGTCTGTCCGAATCCAGAAAAACCAGGTCGCACGAGGCCGGGTGCGCTTCTGCCAGATAACGCCCTGCGTCGTCATGCACCTGATTGATATGGGCCGCCAATCCGGCACGGGCAAAATTGGCACTGGCCATGGCGACCTTGTCTTCTGCGGATTCCAGTGTGGTGACCAGCCCGCCGGTGGTTTGGGCCGCTTGCGCCAGCCATAGCGTGGAATAACCGTTAGAGGTGCCAATCTCCAGAATGCGCCGTGCCGCTGTGGCAAGCACCATCACGGCCAGAAACTCTCCGGTATCGCGCGTGATATTGAGCATGCGCCGGTCGCGCCCGGTTTCCTGGGCATCGTTGGTTTCGCCAAATTGTTCCAGTTCGGCCTTGAGTGCCTCTAAAGCGTCGGTCATGGCTTGCCTGCATGAAGGTTGGAGGTATCACGTCTCTGATGCGGTGCAGCATATTCCAGTCAATACCACAAAGACGTCCGACTCAAGCCCAAGGTGCCAGGTTGGCCGACTTGCGTTGCGGCAGAGGTGACCGACGTCATGCCGCCCCAAAAAGCCCTGTTCGGGCAGGCTTGATTGTCAGGTGGCGGTGCTGGATGTGTTGTCAGGATGTGCAAAAAACAAAACCCGCCCAGACCAAAGGCCTGTGCGGGTTTTTTTGCGTAATGACCAGCCCGTAAAAAACGGGCAGGGCAATTACAGCGAGTAGTACATGTCGAATTCGACCGGGTGAGTCCACATGCGGATCTTGTTCACATCGTTCTGCTTGAGTTCGATGTAGGAGTCGATCCACTCATCAGTGAACACGCCGCCACGGGTCAGGAACTCGCGATCCTTGTCCAGTGCGTCCAGGGCTTCGTCCAGGGATGCACAAACGGTCGGGATCAGCTTGTCTTCTTCCGGCGGCAGATCGTACAGGTTCTTGTCGGCCGGATCGCCCGGGTGGATCTTGTTCTGGATACCATCCAGACCGGCCATCATCAGTGCAGCAAAGCACAGATACGGGTTGGCCAGCGGATCCGGGAAACGGGTTTCGATACGGCGAGCCTTGTCGGA
>JASLES010000271.1 GCA_030151005.1 Silvimonas sp. | reverse complement strand
TGGCGGCACTTCGGCCACGCTGGGGCGGTATGTGCGTTATCGTCGCCATGACACCGGTATTGCCTGTGCTGATCCGGACAACAGCGTATTTTTTGATGCCTTTGTGAGCGGGCGGCGCGATCACACGCTCGATTGCGGCTCAAAGATTGAAGGCATTGGCCGGCCACGGGTGGAGTCATCCTTCATGCCGGACGTGATCGACACCATGTTCCAGGTGCCGGATGTGTGGTCGATTGCCACCACCCGCTGGCTGGCCGGCAAACTGGGCCGTCGCGTGGGCGGGTCTACCGGCTGCCAGTTTGTGGCCGTGTTGCAACTGGCGCTGGCCATGCGCGCGGCGGGTGAAGCCGGGTCGATTGTCACGTTGTTGTGCGATAGCGGCGATCGCTACGCGCATTCGTATTACAACGACACCTGGCTTACCCGGAATGGCTATCGCATCACCGAACCGCACGGCAGCATTGCCGCCTGTGCGGAACACGGTTCGCCGCTCACCAACATCAGGCGGCATGATCGCTGATCAGGCCAGCGCGCTTTCTACGTCTACCGCGTCGATCTGGTCTGGTTGCAGATAACGGCGGCCGTACTCCAGATAGACGCCAGAACGCAAAAACAGCTCGAACAATTCTGGATCAATGTGCTGTTCGCGCCGCATGCGCGCCATGATGTTGATCGCCTCCGTGAGGGTTTTGCCGCGCTTGTAGGGGCGATCCACGGCGGTGAGCGCTTCAAAGATGTCGGCAATCGCCATCATGCGCGCCAGCGGGCTCATTTGCTCCCGCTTGAGCCGGCGCGGGTAACCGGTGCCATCCATTTTCTCGTGGTGACCTCCGGCAATTTCCGGCACGTTTCTGAGATGCCGCGGGAATGGCAGTTTCTCCAGCATGACAATGGTCTGGACGATGTGCTCGTTGATCTTGTAGCGCTCTTCCTCTGTCAGTGTGCCGCGTTTGACCGACAGGTTATGCAACTCGCCCCGGTTATAGAGGTATTCCGGCACCTTCATTTCAAAGCCATAGCCCTGTGGTAATTGATCGCGCTCGTGCCGGTAAAGCACATGATCGGGCGCGTCGGCCAGCAGCGGCACCGTGACCGGCAGCATGGGCGCGGGCGTGCGCGCCTTGCGTTGCTGTTCTTCATAAGAGATGCCGATGCGATCATCCAGCGTGCGTTGCCAGGTGCGTCGGCCAATGTCGTACAGGCGCTCGATATCGGCTTGAGCCATGGCTTCGCCGCCTTCGTTACTGCGGGCGACAAAGCTGAATTCGTCATCCAGTTCATGTAACAAGCGGTCGCGCGTTCTGGCCAGCGTGGGGGCATCGCCGCCCTCGGCGACACCCTGCCAGTAGGCAATCCATGCGTCGCGTTTGAGCACCTCAAAGCGCATGCGGATTTCATGAATACGGTCGTAGATGGTTTCTAGCTTGGTGGCTTTGTCGACTACGTATTCCGGCGTGGTGACCTTGCCGCAATCGTGCAGCCAGGCGCCAATGTGCAGGGCCTCCCATTCTTCTTCACTCAGCGCAAAGTGCCGGTACGGTCCTTCCTGGGTGTCGCAGGCGGCGTGCGCCAGCATTTTGGTCAGCTCAGGCACACGTTGGCAGTGGCCGCCGGTATACGGGCTCTTGGCATCAATGGCACCGGCCACCAACTGGATGAATGACTCCAGCAACGCCTGCTGTTCCTTGATCAGGCGCTGGGTTTCGATCGCCACGGCGGCGGTGCCAGAGACGGCTTCCAGCATGGCCAGCATGGGGTGACCACCACGCAGGGCTTCGGCGGCTTCGATAAACAAGGTGAGCACGCCGACCGTTTCTTCTTGACGGTTGATCAGCGGAATCGCCACCACCACCGCTGCATGTTCAAACTGACGCAGTGCGCCAAACCAGGCATTGAGTTCAGCGGGCTCCAGCCAGACCGATTGCGTCTGGCCGGTGGCGTCGGCCACCACAGCGGGGTGCTGGACTTCATGCTCCGGAATCAGCACCGGCAATTGCGCTTCGTCTACGGGTTGTTGATCGGCGCGGCAGGCTTGTTCGGCAGAGAGACGACCATCGGTTTCAGTCAGATAGATAATCCCGGCGCGCGCTTCGGCCATATGCAGTGTTTCGTTCAGAATGCGCTCAATCAACCGGCCAAACTCGCGTTCGTCCGCCAGTGCATCGCCAATATCCCGAAACTGGGCGATGGTCTGTTTCATGCGGCGCATGGCATCGGCCAGTTCGTGGATTTCCCGCACGACCGAGTTCACCACCACGGGCGAATCAAAGCGCATGGCCTGAATGTCTCTGGCCTGGGCAATCAGCGCCTTGAGCGGGCGTGACGCCACCATAGACACCCACATGGCCACGGGCACGGTAATCAACAGCAACAGAATGGAGATCAGCGCGGTTTCCTTGCGTAGCTGGTGGGCGTCTGCCAGCAGTTCTTCGTCCGGTGCCGCGACGGCAAGATACAGCGTGTTGCCCTGCGCCAACTGCAGGGGCGCCAGATAGCCATACCAGGTGGCGCCATCCAGATCGATGGGCGCGGTATTGCCTTTGTAGGCGTCGGGGTGCGCCATCATGGTGGTCAGCGCCGGGATGCCCAGATCCCGGACATGCGCCAACCGGAAACCACCGCGCTGGTCTGGCCGCACGACCCGGGTGGTGTCATGCCAGGCCAGCACCTGGCCGTCCGGGTCCAGCAGGGCCATTTCACTGTGTGTGGTGACGTGTTGCCCCGCCAGCATGTCACTGAGCGCCGCCAGGGTGACATCAACCCCTACCACAGAGTTGCGATCCAGACTCCGGCGAGAGAACGTGGTGCCGATCTCATGCGTGGTGAAAAACACATACGGTTGCGTCACCACGCGCCCGCTCTCGGCAATGGCGCGCTTGTACCAGTCACGGGTTCGCGGGTCGTAGTGGTAGTCGCCCCGCACCCGGCTTTCAATCAATTTGAGACGATCATCGAAATACAGATATCGCCCCTGCGATTTACCCCCACTCACCACAAAACTCTGCACCAGCAACGTCGCGCCCGCTGGCGGGTTCATGGGCTGGCGTAGTGTGGGGGTATCCGGAATACGCCGCAGCAAAAAGAAATCGCCATTGGTATAGCCCGCGTAAGCCGCAGTCACTGCAGATTGATCCCGCAGAATCTGCACCAGATAGGGCAAGCTTTGCAGGCGTTCTTCCAGCGTGCGGGCACGGGCCAGTTTTTCCCGCGCCAGCAAATCCACAGCCAGCCCGGTGCTGGCATAAAGGCTGGAGACGGTATCGCCAGTACGCGCGCCAATCTCGTTAAACAGCGTTTGGGAAGAACTGAGCAACATGCGCCGGCTTTGCCGGTCGTTGTACCAGTTATTGATCAGGGCGTACGCCACGATCAGCAGGATAAACAGCCACGCAATATGGATATGCAGTGGATAGTGACGCCATCGGAACACGCGTTTGAGCCAGCCCATGCAAGGATCCTGAGTGCGCATCACGCGGATGCGGTAAAGATGCGGTGATATAGATCTGTCGGAATGTCTGTTTGAGCTTAGAGCGTGTCCGGCGCTTTTGCCGACGTGTGAACCGGTCAGCGCACAAGAAAAAACACGGACACGCACTGCAGCATACCGCCTGACATTTACCGTATTGATACGTTGTTGCGCTTGGGCCGGGGTTGCAGGGCGCGGTAAAATCGGGGTTCCCGTTCTCATGCATCCTTAAGGATCGAATCGTGCAGCTCTCCCACCGCGTACTTGCCATCAAGGAATCTCCCACGCTGGCCATTACTGCCAAGGCAGGCAAACTGAAGGCGGAAGGCCGTGACGTGATTGCGCTGGCCGCAGGCGAGCCAGATTTTGATACACCGGACCACATCAAGGCGGCCGCCATTGAGGCCATTCACAAGGGCTTCACCAAGTACACGCCGGTATCGGGTACGCCCGGTCTGAAGAAGGCCATCATCGAGAAATTTCGCCGCGACAACGGCGTGGACTACGCCCCCAACCAGATTCTGGTTTCTGTCGGCGGCAAGCAGAGCTTTTTTAACCTGTGCCAGGCGTATATCAATCCGGGCGATGAGGTGATTATTCCTGCGCCGTATTGGGTGTCTTACCCGGATATCGTGCTGATTGCCGAAGGAAAGCCGGTGATTGTGGCGTGTGGCATCGAACAGGGTTTCAAGCTGACCGCTGCGCAACTGGAAGCAGCCATCACCCCGAAAACGCGTCTTCTGGTGCTCAACAGCCCTTCCAACCC
>JASLES010000247.1 GCA_030151005.1 Silvimonas sp. | reverse complement strand
GGGCGGCAGCCGCAAACCATTTGCCGCCACCGTGCGGGTGCGCCGCTGCCATGAAGTGGAGCGCGGGCGGATGTATGAACTGGGGCTGGAGATTGTGGAGGTTTTGCAGTAGCTGGCTGGTGCCACTTTGTAGCCCGGATGGATTTGCGCCTCTTGGCGGGTGCCCCCACCAAGCCACTGGATGTATTGGATGACAGATGCAGTGGGGGCCGGGAATGCGGGGGGGCGATATGTGCAGATATGGATTGTCGGCCTTGCTACAGGCTCGTCATTCCGGTCCTCGGCGGCCCCCTTGCTCCGGAATCCAGCAGGGGGCCGGAACGGCCCCGTTCTCTGGCGAGAACCACTTCTGTTAGCGCCCTCGGCGCAGTTGTTTAAAAGCATTTGATACCCGGGGTGCCGGGCCCACGTCCCTTTCTTTGCTTCGCCAAAGAAAGGAACCAAAGAAAGGCGACCCCAGCCTGGCGGCCCTCCGGGCTCCCCTCAGTCGGTCGGGAGCCTAAGGTCTCCCTCCACTCCTTCGGCGCTTGGCTTTAATGGGGGGCAACGGCAACGTCAAAAGCAACCCCCAACCCCCGCAAATCGTCTGTACGCAGTCGGGGTTTGTCATGTCGGGTATTTCGTCACCGTGGCAGTCCTTCAAGTACGCCTTAACCCGCTGCCGGCTTTTTGTCATGCGGCAAGGGTTTGACCGAGCGTAGCTGGTGTGCAGAAATCTGCTGGATGGCATGCAAATGCGCCTGGAGCAACGGTAGGGTTTGCGCGGCAAATTGCCGCACGTCCAGGTCGTTGCCGGATTCGGCTTCCTTTGAAAACAGTTGCACTGCGTCTTGATGCGCTGTGACCTGATACTGGATATACGCGGCATCAAACGCATCGCCCTTCAAGCCAGACAGCCGGGTTAGCGCTGCCTTGAGGTCAGGGCTGGTTTGCGGGTGCATGTCATGTTTTTTGCCGCGCGCCAGACGGGTCAGTCGGTCGGCCAGTTGCTGGTGATCTTCAATCATGTGGCCGGCAAAGTCCTGCACATCTTTGCCTTTGGCTTGTTTGAGCGCCAGTTTGCTGGTGGTCATTTCTGCGTTGCCGGCGGCACCGGCCTTGTCGATAAAGGCCACGTCATCTGGCGCCAGGCGTGCATTGGCGGCGGTGGATGCCTCGCGTTCGACAATGCCGCCGCGTGAGGCTGCGTCATTGACTGCGTACAGTTGGGTGCAAGACAGACCCAGTAACGCGGCCAGGGTAGGGGGCAGTAAACCGTGCATGGCATTCTCCTTGTCAAAGCAGACGTGCGTTCAGCATGCACCGGGGCGCGGTAAGCGGATGTCGGCGCAGTGCGTGCCAGCGGGGCTGAATGTGCTGCAACGGGTGTCGGTATTGGCTGGCAGGGGCGGGGATGGGCTAAAAAGCGGGGACCATGGGGCCCCCTTGAAAGGCGCATCGCAACGTCATGGGGTCGCACCGCCATCGCAAAACGGTGTTTACGTCGATCAGCACGGGTTTATCCTCGCTCCAATGCCGCTGCGTTGCTATCGGCGTGCATCCTACGCGGCGTAAGACGCGTTCAGGTTGTGAGTTCGCGCGAGAGTGCCAGTACGTGTTCGCGCAGCCAGCGATGCAAAGGATCGGCGTGGCGACGCGGATGCCAGGCCATGGTGACATGGACTACCGGCGTTTGCACCGGCAAGGGGAAGGTGGCTAGTGGCAGGGTCGGTGCGGTCCAGCGGGCAAACACTTCTGGCACGGTCGCGATGAAGTCAGAGGCGCAAGCCATGGTCAACGCTGACTGAAATCCGGGGGCGACCGCCGTCAGCCGGCGTTCCGCGCCCAGTACCGCCAGCGCGTCATCTACCGGCCCGCAAGCCAGACCGCGCCGTGATGCGCCAATGTGTGGCCAGCGTACAAAATCATCCACCGTGACTGGCCGGCCTTGGGCGATGAGCGGATGCCCCTGGCGCACTACGCCGACAAAGCGCGTATCAAACAAGGCGCGGTTATGGATTTCTGGTGCATCAATGTCCAGTACGCCCAGTTCCAGATCGGCTGAACCATTGCGCAGGAACTCAAAGTTTTTCTCTGCCCGTGGCATGAAGCGCAGGCGTACACCCGGGGCTTCGGCCACCAGCCGTTCAGCCAGCCGGATGCCCCAGACCCCGGTAAACCCGTCATTGGCACGCAGCACCAGCGTGGCTTTGACGGTGGCCAGATCCAGCGTTTGTGGCACCAGCAATCCACGCACATCTTCCACCGCAGCCCGAACGCGTTCTTGCAGGCTCAACGCGCGTTCCGTGGGTACGAGTTTTCGGCCTGCCAATACAAAGAGGGGGTCACCGAGTGCGTCCCGTAGATGCGCCAGTCGGCGGCTCATGGCCGGCGCGCTGATATTGAGCCGCCGGGCGGCACCGGCGACGCTGCCTTCGGTGAGCAGGGCGTCAAGGTCGATGAGGGTGTTGAGGTCGAGGCGGGGCATGGTTTTATTGGGGATAATGGTTGCTGAAGTGGATTCGTTTTAGCGCCTTCGGCGCGGGTAGTTTTGATACCGGCGGTGGCCGGAGCACGTTACTTTTCTTTGCTTCGCCAGCCTCGGCGGCCCCAAGAAAAGTAACCAAAAGAAAGGCGACCCCTGCGACAGCGCCCTGCGGGTTCCCTGCGCTTCTCGCAAGGCGCGGCTGGCTGCGGGAACTCGGGCTGCGCCCTTAAACACCCCTCCGCCGAAACCCCGCGCCTTGCTGCGATGCTCGGCGCTGCCGGAGGGGAGGCAAGTCAAAAGCAACGGCAACATCAAAAGCAACGGCAATATCAAAAGCAACCCCAACCCCAACCCCGCAAACCATCTGGCCGAATAGATATGACTTACCTTGCCCACCACTTCGTCATTCCCACGCAGGCGGGAATCCAGTTCTAAATACCTTGCACCGCAGGCGCTGAAAAACGGTTTTCCATCCAGGCGCGGCAGCAATAACTCAAGTTGCGCAAGGTAGATTCGAAGCAGCAGCGACAATCCACCATCGCCGCAGTAGACCGCTACGCCAATCCACCTTAAGGCGCACAAGCCA
>JASLES010000203.1 GCA_030151005.1 Silvimonas sp. | reverse complement strand
TTTTTACTGAAAAAATGTTTAAATGCAGGGCTTGTATATGCATGGGTCGAATCCACTGTCTCTGATTAGATCATTTCCTCACAAGGAAATAAAAATTGAAGATGCCATTTTTGATGGAAATTTGGAAATTGACGATCTTTTCGAAAAAAAATACATAAAATTTATGAAGGGGGAATCTCATGTTTATTTAACCAGAATTTTTATTGACGAGGTGCAGAGGGGGTTTTGGAAGAGAGTTAATAAAGATTGGGTTCTTTTTGAGGATGAAATTTCGGAAGAATTTCTTTTTCTTATGCTTGAGAGAATCCGGCTTGGAGGGCGTCCTGCTATTTTTATATACAAAAATCCTAATAAAAATTCAAATAAGAAATATGTTTGCCCCGATGATCAGGTCGTCTTGCGGGCATATCAATTGTCAGGGGTTAATAAGTTACCGGTTTATCTCTTGGGGTTGCCAGATGGCCTGGAAGAATCTTGCTTATCTATGCGCAATTTCTGGACGGGAGGTTCTGGAGGAAGTACGCTCCTTGCCGGAGTGATACCCATTGTACAAAAAAGCGTTCCATCTTTTCTAGGGTTAGAAAAGCCGAAACCAAGCGAATCTTTTGATAAATTGAAATCGCATTTATCTAATGCAAAGAAAAGACTAAAAGAATTTCATGTTCCAGGAATGGTCGAATTTCACTATCACCACACCCTCTATTCGGTGTTGCGGCGCGCCGAGGATTCTATTGAGTCATTGAAGATCTTGATTGAAGCAGGGAAGGTTCTCACTGCAGCTGGGCTTCTTCGTTCATTGTATGAGCTGGCCTTGGTTTTTTATGTCGATTGGCTTGATCCAAATAATATCCATAAATATTTTCAAATGGCATCGGTGATGTCGGAAGCAGATTGGAAAAAAAGAGTTGAGATTATGGTTGGAGAAATGAAACAAGATGTCTCTGTAGATAACCTTGAAGAAATAAAGAAGGCACATATGCGCGCTTTTCATCTAGGGAGCAAGGTTGTTGATCGTGCGCGAATATTTCCATTGGGAGAAAATTTCCATATTGATATTTATAAATTTCTCTCTGATATTGTACATCATGATTTTAGTATGACAGCGAGATTTGCCAGTGCACTTGACGATGGAGATGAGGCTATTTTTATAGGAAGCACCATAAAAACGATTTTATATTTGGCGGATATTATTGTAGCCGCCATGGTTACTCGTATAAATGATGATGTTGGATATGGTTCTCCGCAGAGTTCCGAAAAAGGGGGATAGTCATTTTTTTGGAAAGGAGAGCAGCACCGTTGCTCAGATGAACCCTCACGGAAGTTTTGGGGGCGAGTAAAGGAGAATGCTGGTTTTTTAAGGTTATGTTGGAGTGCTTCGATGAGGAGGTATCAAATCTGAAAAGACTTCAGCCCCGGACTCCTTGGATTCTCTATCCGGGCTACTCGTCACTTTTTTCAGTGCCGCCAAATTGTTCTTTCATCCGGGCGAAGATATCTGGATCAACCAGCGATTTCAACGGCACACCCAATGCATCCGCCAACGCACCCATATTGTCGATCGACACATTCCGGGTGCCTGCTTCCACTTCGTTTACATAGGTTCGACTCAGACCCGCGTCGAGGCTTAAGGCTTCTTGCGAGAGGCCTTTGAGTTTGCGTACAGCACGCAGGTTACTGGCGAACGTATTTCGTGCTGATCTGAGAATTGAATTGCGGTCCATCTGTAATAGCGTTACAGATGATTCCCTTTTGTTCGACCATCTTTAGTTGGCACTTTGCAAACTATAAGTGACGTTCTATTGGCTTTTTTTGTGATTGGGAATGCTTTTTTTGCATGCAATAATAAAGCCAATCATTGCAGTTATTGCGAAGCGGTTTAAAGAACCTACCCCGCTTTAACGTCGAATGGAAAGCGCTTTGGCAAATGTGCCAAATGGAGAATAAAAGGTATGTCCGATACCCACCATCCCCAAACCCACTTCATCCTCTACTGCACCCGCATGCAGCTTTTGCATCTGCTGTTGCTGACCGCGGTGCCTGGTGCGGGTCTGGTGCTGATGGCCTTGCTGGTCGAGGATGCGGGCGGCTTGCGTGCGGCGTATTGCGGGGCAGGGGTCATCTCGCTGATCACCATAGGCTGGCTGATCGTGGTGTTGGCGCTAAGCCAGCACACTGGTTTCTACGCCTGCGAAGTAACCCATCTGGACGAGAATGTGCCATAAACGCCAGAAAGCACAGCGCTTCCGGCATTAGGGCATGCGGGTATTCCGGGGGCTATTTGTACTTCGATTCAATTTCCCGCAAAAACTCAACCCGCGCTTCGGCTGGGGCGTGATAAAACCCGGCCAGCAAACGGGCCTCTTCGTCTGTTTCTGCAAAGAACCAGGCGACGGGCATTTTGAGTAGAGCCGCAATTTTTTCCACGGTTGCATAATCGGGCGCATGTTTGCCCCGTTCATACTGGTTCATGCGCGCGCTGGCGGAGCCTTCGTCGATGCCGATCAGTATGCCCAACCGTTCTTGCGATAGTCCGGCGGCTTCTCGGGCTTGCTTCAGTCTCAGCGGAAACGGTGACATCTTTGCCCTCGCTCAAAGGCTAAGATGTTCTGAGTTTTGTATGATTGTTTTACTAAGAATTACTTAGTAAAGGGCCGTGCCCGCCTGTTCCAACGCAAAAAGGACGATCATGAAAGGTGCCCAATCCCACTTCATCCTCCGTTGCAGCGCCATGCAACTGGTGTACCTGTTCTTGCTAATGGCAGTACCCGGTGCGGGCATGCTGTTGATGGCCATGTTCCTGGTGGATGGCAGTGTTGCGTGCGCAGCGTATTGGGGCGCAGGGTTGGTATCGCTGGTCACCTTGGGGTGGGTACTGGTCGTGCTGGTGTTAAGCGTGCATACGGGGTTTTATTGGACAGAGGTCAATCAACCTGAAGACTGGCGCTGAATAGCGGGCCCTCTGGTTGATGCGTTGGCCCGATAACAAAAGCCACATGCGGAGCGGGGATAGAGGTAAATCCTGGCTCTAAAGACCAACCGTTGCGGGTAAAAAGCCCCGCGTTGGCGGGGCTTTTTATGGCTGGGGTGAGGGTATTACATGCCATAGCGTTTCAGCTTCACCCGCCCATCCGGCATAAACCATGTACCAAACCGGACCAGGCCGGCTTGTTTAAGGTGGCAGATGAGTGTGTAACTCAGCATCGCCTCATCATCCGGCACTTTGAGTTCAATCTCCACGGCTTGCAGGCGTGGTTCATAGCGCAGCAGCGTGGTTTCGATCATGCGTTTGAGTTTGTGCGCGCTAGCGGGCAAGTCCCGGTAAATGCTGGTCAGGTCTGGCAGGCCGTATTCAGGCAAATGAGACAGAGAGCCCGCGCGGGTGTTCAGCACATACTGGATGTTGTCCATCACGCTGAAGATGGTCTGGCTTTTCTCGTCAAACGCTTCCAGCGGCGTGCCATCGGCAAAGCTACCCAGCAGCAGTTCATACAGGGCCGGGCCGCTCATGTGTCGGCCTTTTTGGGTGCAGGTTCACGTTTGAGGTTGTAACCGGTGAGGGAGAGTTTCAGCGCTTTGTCGTCAGACAAGTCATCCCGCGGGATCACTACTCGCCAGGTCGCGTCTTTATTTTCTTTGCGAAAGAACGCCACCACGCCGACGGCCAGGGCGTCTTTGTCCAGCGGCTCGTCCAGGCTGATGGCGGCGCCTGGGCGCAGCACCAACTCTTTGCGGGCAAGCAAGTTGTCTTTGAGCACGGTGACGTCGTCGGCCAATACCTTGTCGTATTCGGCACTTTGCAGTGCCTTGTCGTCTTTGAGTTGATAAACGCGCACCACTACGGACATGGGTTGGTCTTTGTCATCGCTGTTCACGCCTTCACGCGCAACGAGGTCCAGTTTGAGTGTCTGTACCCGGGTGATGAAGATCGCTCGGGTCGTGTTGACAGTGGCTTCTTTGGTCATTTGCCATGCGCCACAGCCGCCCAGCAACAGGCTGGCGCATAGCGCGGTGTAAAGCGGTCTCAGTGTCATGGTGCATCCTGAAAAAGCGGTTTCATTCTGGGGTTCAGGCGTTGGCAAAGCCGTTGTAGCGCCCAAGGCGGATATCAAACGGTTGGCCGGGTGTGGGCTTACCGTTCACGGCGGTCAAGCCCAATCGCAACCAGTTGGCGCCTATCGTTGCGGGCGGTAGCTGATCCGGGTGCAGACGCAGCACCAGCTCGGCATCCAGCTTGTAGCCCAGATAAATCTTGAGCATCTGCATCAGTTCTGTGCGGGCGCTGCCGCCGGGCATAAAAGCGGCCAGATCACAATCCGGCGCCGGGCAGATCAGTACTCTTACGGTGCTGTTGCGGTCGAACACCTGCTGCCCCAGTACCAGCTCACCGCCACGCAAGGGCGTATTGCCCAGGCGGGCCGGGCTTTCCAGCAAGCGCCGGACCGCAAAGCAGGGTTCTACCGTGACACTCTGGCAAGCGACGGTGGCTTTGATCACCGCAATCAAACCTTCTGCCGTGCGTGTGCGCTGACCACCAAGTCCCAGCAAGGTCATGAAGCGGGAGGCAATGCCGGGGTCCGGATGTTGTTGTATACCCAGCCCCACCAGACCCAGCAGCGAGCTCGAGGTGCGATCCCTGGCTCCGGGCTCAAAGCTGACCGGATAGCGGTACTTGCGCCAGACGCGGTAATACTGGGTGGCAATGCGGTGGTGGAACAGATCCAGGAAGGCTTCCAGCACCTCGTGGCCTTCACGGCGGGTGGCGATATCGTCCAGCACATGCCAGGGCATGCGCGCATCAACGCCGTACAAGCCCAGAAAGGTGGTGCGCACGCCTGGCGGTGCATCTGGCTGATCCGGGTCAGTTTCAAAACCGGGCAGTTCGCAGGCTGGGAATCCCAGTGTGGGCCTGGCGCGGAACCTGACTGGCTCTGCAGCCGGGGTTTGCTCGCTGCCTAGCGGTGCGCGGTTGGGCTGGGCGCGATCCAGCAACTCGCAAAACTGATAAAAATTAAACGCTGGTAACTTGCGCAACATGGCGGCAAACAGCCCTTGGCCCGGGGCGGTGGGTTTGGTTGGGCGCCAGCTTTGGAGCGGTGAGCGCGTCATAGCGTCACCACGGCGGATTCTGCGGGTGCCCAGGTCAGGCGTTTACCACCTGGCTGGCACAGTAGTACCAGTTGGGTGAACAGGTTCATGTCGGCATAGGCCGCAAAGAATCGGTGCAACAACTCGCCAAACAAATCAATGTCGCCTTCCCCGGCAAAGTGCTGACTATCGAGCGTGATGGTGATTTCCAACCCGCGCAATACGCAGCCTTGCGCCATACGGGTTAACGGCCTGTGTGCGACTGCGATGATTCCTTGCAGCCGGCGCCGGTTCATTTCGTCGTCGGTCCAGTCATATAGGGCGAGGGTGCCGCGCAGGACTTCCGCATCCATTAGTGAGAGATAGTTCGGCGCCAGGTGAGACAACACACGCCAGTGAAAACGGTCTTCGGTGGGTGGATAAACGGGCAGGGTGGGTGCAGTAATGTTGCGCACGCTGGTCACACAGGGGTAGCCCACGGTCATTTCCAGAATCTGTGATTCGCGCAGCGCTTTGCGGGGCAGCAGGCCGTTGGTACCGGTGACCCTCAGGGAGAGGGTTTCTACCGGGAGCTGGTTCTGATGCTGCCAGGCGTGGCCGCCCAGGACTAGCCAGGTATCGTGCAACCCGGATGGCCCGCGCCGGACCCGCGAATGAAAATAACGCTCCGGGGTGTCATGCCGCAGCATGCCGCCGCGATGCCGAAAGCTGGTAAACGGTGTGTAGACGTGACGGCTGCTATCGGCGTGATCAAACGCTTGCACGGCATCGACTGACCAGGTTTCCACTTGCTCATCTTCATGCAGCATGGGGATAACGCGGTACTCGGGTTCCAGGTGATCCACGCGAATGGGCTCGGCTTCCAGCTCGAACAGGTTGATGGCCGGCGTGCAGTGTAGCCGCACGTGGTCAGCGGTAAACGGCATATCGGCGGGGTAACGCTGAGTGAGGACAATGTCGATTTCAAGCCCGGTCGTCGTGGTTGGGACTTGGGTGATGTCCAGCCCGCATAAATCCAGAAACATGAATTTTTCCCGGAACGTAAAGTACTCCAGCAAGAGCTGATAGCCCCCAAACGCATTGTCAGCCTTGGGCCACAGTCGCTCTGTGGGGCTAAAGCCGGCGGCCTGCAGATGCATGTCGGCACCGAGCTTCTGCCGGCCCAGTTCGCCAGCGGCGCCAGCCACCCTGACCTCAATACGCTCTACCTGTCGGGTAAGTGCAAGCCGCAGCGCCGAAGCCACCGGCGCATCGGCATTGATAAACAGACGGATGCGGCTGAAATCAAGTTGTTCGCGCTTGCTCTGGCCTTCCAGGGCAAAGTGCAGCCGCACGGCAGAGCGCCCGTCATGGCGGATTACCGGCGCAGCCTGGGTCAGGCTAAGTGGCAGCAAAGGTACGGCCTGCGTGGTGCGATAAAGGCAGCGTACCTGGCTGGGGGCGACGGGTGTACCACGTAATGTCAGGCCGGGTGGGACCGATTCGCTGTGTTGCAGTGCCTGCATCTGCGGCGTGAGTTCCACTACCGTGAGTGAGGGAATCATGCGCAGATAGTGGGGCCACAGCAGGCTCATCAGGCCTTCGGTGAGTTCGGGGAGGTCATCGTCCAGCTTTTGCCGCAGGCGCCCGGTGAGAAAGGCAAAACCTTCAAACAGGCGCTCCACAAACGGATCACGTTCTCCCACCCGATCCAGGTTAAGCAACGCGGCGCGATCGGGGTGGGCGCGGGCGAATTCGTGGCCGGCTTCGCGCAGGTAGCGCATTTCGGCTTCGTAGTATTTAAGAATGGCGTCGTCCATGTCTGAACCGTGTGAAGTGTGGTGGGCGACGCTTAACGCGCCGATGTGTTGAGCAGCAGAGCGCGCACCGGATCAATTGCGGTGAGTGCGCCTTGCAGGTGCTCCAGCCGCTGGTGCAGGCTGGATTTGTCGGCGTCCTTGCGTTGTGCACGCTGCTGCAAGACCCGCCATTGCTGCGCCTTGATGTCGAA
>JASLES010000173.1 GCA_030151005.1 Silvimonas sp. | reverse complement strand
ACGCCATGCCGGCGCCCGGTTTGTCTGGTACAACCAGGGCTACAACGACGGAGTGCAACTGGCTGCCGATGAACTGCTGCTGGAGCACCATGCCGGCATCACCCGCTATCTGACCCGGAGCACAGTGTGAGCGTGCGCACGCAAATCCTTGTTTCACCGCATGCAGTTCGTACACTGCTGATCATTGGTGGTACCGGTTTTTTCGGTAAATCCATCCTTGATGCTTATCTCGCTGGCGCTTTGGCGCCCTGGCAAATTGGCAAGATCATCATCATGGCGCGGCACGCGACGATCCTGCCACAGCGCATCACGTATTTCGCGCAGCCCACCATTGAATGGCTAGATGCGGATATCACGTCGTGCGACGTCTTGCCAGCGGCGGATATCGTCATTCATGCGGCTGCCTCAACTGACGCACGCGACTATTTGCTGCAACCGGCGCAGCAGCGTGAAAACATCATTGCCGGAACCCTCAATTATTGCCGGCTGGCACCGCAGTTCCACGCTGACAGCCTGATTGTTTATGCCAGCTCTGGCGCGGTGTATGGCCAGTTGGAGCCCCGCATCGCGGTAGATGAAAACACCGCGTTACGCCCCATCGAAACCCTACCGGCCGGCAAGCAATCCTATGCCGCCGCCAAGCGTGACGCAGAGGCAGCAGTGCGCAACCTGGCGCAGCACGGCATGCGGGTCAGCATTGCCCGGTGCTTCGCCTTTATGGGCCGCTGGTTACCGCGCGATCAGCACTTTGCAATCGGCAACTTCATGCAAAACGTACTGGATGGCCAATCCATTGAGGTAAAAGCCACCCGCCCGGTTTACCGAAGTTATATGCATGCGCAGGATCTGGTCACCTGGTTGATGACCATTGCCAGTGTGGCCAGCACCGATTGCCCGGTTTACAACGTGGGCTCTGACGAGGCGCTGGAGATGGGCGAGATTGCCGCGCGTGTCGCCCACGCAGGCTGCGTTCCGCTACAACTGGCCACGCATACCGAGACAGAGCCGGACTGGTATATCCCGTCTATCGCCCACGCCCGACAACTTGGCCTTGAACTCCAATACACTTTTGATCAGGCCGTTGCCCTGACGCTGGACGCACTTCGTGCTCGATAAGCTGAAGAACAAGAACGCCACGCAAATCCGTTTCCTGCTAGCGGGTATCTGGAACACGGCTTTTGGCTATCTGGCCGGTGTCGGCGTGTGGTACATGCTGTCGCCCATGCTGGGTATTGTCCCCATAGCCGCCATTTCCAATGTCATCGCCATCACCATGGCCTTTCTGGTTTACAAGTTGTATGTGTTCAAGTCACGTAGCAACTGGCTCCATGAATATCTGCGCAGTTACGTGGTGTATGGTGCAAATTTTCTGCTCTCTACTGCATTGCTGTGGCTGACCGTCAAACAACTGGGTATGAATATCTGGATGGCACAGGCCGTGTCGCTCGTCGCTGTGGCTGTTTTTTCCTGGTTCGGAAATAGCCGTTTTACATTCCGTCATCATCAATAAACGTGGAATCCAATATGGCTACCCGAAAAAAAATCAGCCTGATTTCGCCTTGCTATAACGAGCAAGATAACGTCTATGAGCTCTACACACGTGTTTGTCGGGTTATGGATCAATACCCGCAATATGATTTTGAATATGTGCTGATCGACAACGCATCCAGCGATAACACCGTAGAAGTACTCAAGGATATCGCCGCACATGATCCGCGCATCAAGATCATTGTGAATACCCGCAATTTTGGGCATATCCGGTCACCGTATTGGGGGCTGATCCAGACCACGGGTGATGTATCCATTTATCTGGCTTCCGACTTGCAAGACCCGCCTGAAGTTCTGCCACAATTTATCCAGGCTTGGGAAGAGGGCTACAAAGTGGTGATGGCGACCAAGCCGGCCAGCCAGAGCAACGCCATATCTCACGGCGCACGCAAAATTTATTATCGTTTGCTGGATCGAATTTCGGATGTCCGTCTGGTGCCAGACGCCACGGGCTTTGGCCTGTACGACAGGGTGGTGCTTGATCATCTGCGCAAGATTGATGATCCGTACCCCTTTGTCCGCGGACTGATTTGCGAGCTGGGTTATGAGATCAAAACCATCTCGTTTGATCAGCCACGCCGGTTGCGGGGCATTTCCAAAAACAATTTCTATACGCTTTACGATATTGCTATGCTGGGGATCATCAGCCATTCGCTGATCCCTATCCGTCTGGCGGCGTTGTTCGGCTTTATGCTGGGTGGCGGCAGCATCATGGTGGCCTTGTTGTTCCTGGTGCTCAAATTACTGTTCTGGAATAGTTTTCCCATCGGTGTTGCGCCGATTGTGATCGGTATGTTCTTCATGTTTGGCGTATTGCTGATGTTCATTGGCATTCTGGGTGAATACATCGGCTCTATTCATACCTATCTACAAAAACGCCCCATCGTGGTCGAGAAAGAACGAATCAATTTCGACTAATAAAAAAGCCCGGTATTAACCGGGCTTTTTTTACGCTGGCACGCCGTAAAGCACACATTCGAATGAGTTGAAATAATGCTGCCGGATATAAAAACGGTAGTCACGGCAAAGTTCAAACAACAGTTCGGGCAAATCCCAGATATCGTGGGGATTATGGTAAAGCGACAACGCCAGCACCGGGCGGCAACGCTGGATCAATCCTCGGGCGCCTTGCAATACCAGGGCCTCCGCCCCTTCTACATCCAGCTTCAGAAAATCAACCTGGGTATTGGGTAAGAGCTGATCAAGGGCTGTCGCCGCGATAGATCGATCGCCAGTCGCACTAATCGCGCCACCCTCACCCTGCCCGGAATTAAACGACAAGATCGTGTACTCCGTTGTTGCAGCGAGCGGCAAACAGACCACGTTTTGATAGGGTGCGACCCGGCTCACCAGTTCGGCATAATTGGCTGGGTCTGGCTCCAGCAAAAATGCCTGCTTGCACAAAATACCCCTGGTGCCGGCCAGTTCGATGTAGGTGTCGCCGTTGTAGGCACCACAGTCCACGTAGGTGATGCCGCGCCCCATCAGTGCAGGCAGCGTAATGTCATTGAAATACTGGGGCTCGGGCGAACAAAAACCGGCAAAGTCGGCATCGAGCCCCAAGCGAAAGGCGGTCAATCGCAACAAAATATCGCGACTGGTCTGATCAGCCAAGCGCTCCGCCACGCGGGAAAGGCGGTCGATCTGCCCCGTCAGTTCATCGCGATGGCCCAGCCAGAAACGCCACCCCAGTTCATCAGCCAGGGATCCCCATGTTTCCCAAGGCATGAACAGGGCGTCAAAACCAGCCTCTCGCGCCAATTGCTGCAACTGATCAAAGCGCGTACTGCGGCTCAGAATGCCTAACAACAGTTGCTGCGAGCGGGCCACGGCCGGGGCGCTCGCCCAGTCCATCACCGGTACCCCGAGCACATCGGTTGAACGCGGGGTGGTTTCTATAAAGCCAGCGATCGTAAAGCCGCGCTTTTGCAAAGCCCTGCACAGCGCTTGGCCAAAGTTGCCTGCACCAAAAATCCATACCGGTACTTGCGGATCCAGTTTGCGCACAATTTGCGCAGCAGCGCGCTGCTGCAAGGTCTCAAAACTGGTGATTGCGGGGCTATGCGCCATGGGGCCATCCATTCAGACGGGATTACTACGAATCGCGGCCGCTTCAGCGCGCAGTGCACTTACCCGTGTCTGATCCAGGAACGGATGCATATCGTCCAGCTCAGGCGTCACGAATTTGCCATGCTCATCCACACGCGATTTGATGCGCGGCACGAACTCCTGGCGCGGGTCAACATGCAGGTCAATGACCAGCGGGCCATCGGTCTGCATCAGTTCATCCAGTTTTGCCAGATCCGCCTGGGTCCAGACCGAGGCAGCCTTAAGGCCATAAGCACGGGCCACCGCTTCAAAGTCCGGGAACTCGACCCCGGTCGCCGGAGTAGCGCCGATCACGCGCCCAAAGAAGTTTTCATGCGTTTGCCAGATCGATAGATAGCCCTGGTTATTCAGGATTACCACAATCACGTGGGCACCCAGGGTCTTGAGTGTTTGCAGCTCCTGGATATTCATTTGCAAACTGCCGTCTCCGGCAAAGCAGATGACACGCCGGCCGTCTACCGCAGCGGCCGTGGCTGCGCCAATCGCGGCAGGCAGGTCGTAGCCCATCGAGGCCGCACCAGAATTGCTGAACATGCGCTGGTTTTGCTGCAAAGCACCGATCTGGAACGGCAAGATGCAGGCGGAGGCATTGCCGGACACCACAATGTCATCCGGGCGCATGGCCTTGAAGATGCGCTCTACCATCAAATACGGGTTCAGCGGCTCTGCGCCCGTATTGGGGTGATCTTTGCTCACGCTGTAATCACGGCCGATCTTCTGGCACCACTCCACCCAGGCCGGCCAGGCAGGCAGCGGCTGCGCGGCCAGTTCTTCCTCCAGCACATCTAGAAACACGTTCAGGTCGGCGTCGATACCCAGATCTACTTTGATCGTGGGCTTGTTCAATTCCGCCGCATCGACATCCACCTGGGCCACCCACGCGTTTTTGGCAAAGGTGCTCCAGTTGTAGCTGGTCTGCCGGATATTCAGGCGCGAGCCCAGAACCAGCACAAAATCTGCATTTTGCAGGCAGAAATTACCGGCGCGCGTGCCAATGGTGCCCGGGCGGCCAGCAAACAATGGGTGGTCTGACGCAATCAGATCGTGCGTCCATGCCGTGGCCAGCGGAATACCCAGGCGTTCAACCAGGGCCAGCAGGCGCTTTTGTGTGCCCGACAAGCGCACGCCCGTGCCCCCCAGAATCAAGGGTCGAGTCGATTGCGCCAGCTTGCCCAGCACCTGCCGGCATTGTTCGCGTACGGCAGCGCCAGCATGTTTGCCTGGCAGCACTGGCGGGGGAATATCAATCTGTTCGGTCGATTGCTGGATATCGAGCGGGATGTCCAGCCATACCGGACCAGGACGGCCAGACACTGCCGCTGCATAAGCGCGGGGCAGTGCGGTTTCGACGTCTTTCTCAGAACGGATCAGTTGCGCGTACTTGGTGATCGGCGTCGCCATGGCGATCGTCGGGCCTTCTTGATCGCCAAGCTGGCGCAATTGCGGCAGATCGTGAAACGACAGGCAAGTCTCACGCTTGGCCTGACCAGAAATCACGATCATGGGGATGGAGTCAGTAAACGCACCATGCACGCCATTGAACGCATTGATTGAACCAGGCCCAGTGGTCACCATCACCACCGCCGGCTTGCCGGTAATGCGGGCATAGCCTTCTGCGGCCATGGCGCAGGCCTGCTCATGGTGCATGAACACGCATTTGAGTTTCTCGTGCCCGCCCAGAGCATGATTCAGAAACATGGCCCCGCCACCGGTCACTGTGAAGACCTGTTCGACCCCTTGTTCTACCAACCAATCGGCAATCTGTTCGGCAATTCGTTTCATTTACAACCCACGGTTCTGGATCAGGCTCTTCAAGGCCGGATTCTCACTGTACGGCCCGTCAATATCATCAATAGTCAGTTGCGCATTGGCCTTGAGCGGCTTGAGCAACTTCTCGCCGTTCATGACTTCACGGCAGGACAACTGTCCCTTGTGCAACGGAATAGCCAGGTAAAAGTCTTTTTCAAAGGCTTCCTTGCTAAAGACATAACCCTCTTCCAGATCGCGGCGGGCATACGCACCGCGCACCAGCGCATCCAGGTATTCCTTTTCCTTGCGCGAAATCACGCGACGGCTCTGGCCGACGCCGCCACACATTTCCTTGGCTTTGTGAAAGGCCTTGAACCACGTGTCACATTGTTCGGGCAAAGAGCAATACGACGAGACCGCCACGCCTTCGTAATCAATGTCAATGTGGCGCTCCCAGGTCCGCGCCCCCTTGCCATAGGAGATCAGCATGGAGGAATACCAGTCGTGGTATTCGTGCGTGGACAGGCCAACGATATGGTTGGGATAACGCCGGCGCAGATAGTCGATCTGGTCCAGTTGCAGTTCACTGTCTTCAGACGGGTAAAGCGACACGCAATGGTTGATCGACAACGGAATATCGCGGTTCTCAAAAAAGAGCACCAGATCGTCCAGGTCTTTTTCAGAGGCTCCGCCCGTAGAGGCAATTACCGGACGGCGGGTGGATGCGATCTTCTCAATCAGCACCCAATCGTTCATATCAGAACTGGCAATTTTGATGATGGGCATGTCGAATTCGACACACAGATCCACCGAGGCTTCATCAAATGGCGTCGCCATCGGAATACACCCGACATTGCGGATTTCTTCCACCATGCGGGTGAAATCATCACGGGTCAGCTTGGTTGCTTCGGTCTTGGTGATGTACCGCAGCTCTTTGTTGCCTTTGAATTCCGGATGAATGAATTCATCCACATCGCGAAACTGCAGTTTGATGGCCGCTTTGACATTGTTGAAGCGGACAATTGAACCGTGATCGCGAATGATCTTGATACCGCGCTCCAGACTGCCCAAATGATTATTGGCCAGCTCAAGCACGAAGAAATTTTCAAAGAGATCTCGATCTCTCTGGCTAACTGAAGAACTCATCTACCCTCCCGGGCCGGGCTGTTCAATCACCGACCAGATACTGGATTCACGCCGGATTACCAAAACTCCCTGAACCCGTGCCCCTCGGGACAACATCCTGTGTTCAAGGAGTCGCTCATTCTTGACTGTCAGAGCCCTCTTCATTCGCGCCGTTGTATTGTAAGGCGCAGGACAACACTGAAGAATCTCTTTCAGAAATAGTCTGGCACAAATGCCCTAAATTGGCATACAGGATAGCATTACGGCAACTGGTTGCCGCTCGCACCCGACTTGCGCCCCGGCATTGTCTCGCAAACGTCGCTTGCCTTGAATCACCTCGAAAGCCAGGGCCGGGGTTTCCAGGAATTAACCCCCGTTTGCGCCGTGCGGATTACAAAACAAAACTGGCCGCATGATGGCGGCCAGTTGTATCACTCTGCAAACATTGCGTTCAGAGTCCGGAAATATCCTTCGCGCCCCAGTGCGGGAAATACTTGCGCACAAGGCCATTCATTTCTACCTCAAACGCACGCAGGCGCTCCAGTTCGCTCATATTGGCAATGGCGTCATCCACTTGTGCTGCGGGCTCTGCAGCCCCCACGACCATCCCCGCCGCCGCTGTGGCGTTGGTCAGCCGGTCGATGACGATGAAACTGCCCGTACCGCGGCACAGCGTGTACGCATCGAACACAACCGGGGCGGTGGTGTCGACGGTGACCAGGGCAATTTCGTTCAGCCCCAGTTTTTCTGCCGGGCTGTGGGCCAGGGTGTTCACGTCGATGCGGTGACGAATTGTGCGCACGCGACCATAGACACTCTTGCCGGCCAGTTTGAACTGGTATTCCTTGCCGGCTTGCAGCGGGGATTCGTTCATCCACACCACGTGGGCGTCGAACGACTGGCTGACTTGCGGCTCTACGTCACCGGCACGGATCAACATGTCGCCGCGGCTGACGTCGATTTCGTCTTCCAGCGTCAGCGTAATGGCCTGGCCCGCGTAGGCAATGGGCTGGTCGCCTTCGAAGGTGACGATGGCCTTGACCTTGCTCCGCTTGCCCGACGGCAGCGCCAGCACTTCTTCGCCCGGCTTGATCTGGCCAGCCGCAATGGTGCCGCAAAAACCACGGAAATCCAGGTTGGGGCGGTTGACGTACTGGACGGGCAGGCGGAAAGCATCCAGCCGCGCATCGCGGGTGATTTCAACCGATTCCAGCAAGTTCATCAGCGTGCCGCCTTCGTACCACGGCGTGCGCTCGCTCGCGCTGACTACGTTGTCACCGCGCAGGGCAGAGATTGGCACAAAGCGGATGTCGGCGATGTCCAGCTGATTGGCAAAAGCCAGGTATTCGTTGCGGATTTCATTGAAGCGCGCTTCAGAGAAATCCACCAGATCCATCTTGTTGACGGCGACCAGCACGTGCTTGATCCCCAGCAGCGACACAATATAGCTGTGGCGGCGGGTCTGGGTCTGCACGCCGTAACGGGCATCGATCAGAATAATGGCCAGATCGCAGGTTGATGCGCCGGTGGCCATGTTGCGGGTGTACTGCTCGTGGCCCGGGCAGTCAGCAATGATGAATTTGCGCTTGTCAGTACTGAAGTAGCGGTAGGCCACGTCGATGGTGATGCCTTGCTCACGCTCGGCTTGCAGACCGTCGACCAGCAGCGCCAGATCGATCTCTTCATCGGTGGTGTTGTACTTCTTGCTGTCTTTGGCGATGGCGGCCAGCTGATCTTCAAAGATCAGCTTGGAGTCATGCAGCAGGCGGCCGATCAGCGTGGATTTGCCGTCGTCGACGTTGCCACAGGTGATAAAGCGCAGCAAATCCTTGTTCTCGTGCTGTTTCAGGTAGCCGAGGATGTCGCTGGCGATCAGGTCAGATTGGTGAGACATACGTTATCCAGTATTTACGCTGCGCCTGCGCGTCAGGCAGTCAAAAACGAGAGCGACTGCGCGGCGCGCGTCGGCAAAAATTCCA
>JASLES010000081.1 GCA_030151005.1 Silvimonas sp. | reverse complement strand
TATGGCAACGCGTGCCGATCTCGCCAATGCCATCCGCGCTCTGGCGATGGATGCTGTTCAAAAAGCCAACTCCGGTCACCCGGGCATGCCCATGGGCATGGCGGAAATCGCAGTGGCCTTGTGGGGCGAAGGCAACTATCGCCACAACCCGCAGAACCCGCACTGGGCTAACCGCGATCGCTTCATCCTCTCCAACGGCCACGGTTCCATGCTGCAGTACGCACTGCTGCATCTGACCGGCTACAACCTGCCGATCGAACAACTCAAGCAGTTCCGCCAGCTGCACAGCCAGACCCCGGGCCACCCGGAATACGGCTACACCGAAGGCATTGAAACCACGACTGGTCCGCTGGGTCAGGGTATTGCCAATGCTGTGGGTTTTGCGCTGGCTGAAAAACTGCTGGGTCAAGAATTCAACCGTCCGGGTTTCAATGTTGTTGACCATCGCACCTGGGTGTTCCTGGGCGACGGCTGCATGATGGAAGGCGTGAGCCACGAAGCCTGCGCACTGGCCGCGACCTGGGGCCTGAACAAGCTGGTTGCCTTCTGGGATGACAACAACATCTCCATCGACGGCCACACCGACAAGTGGTTCACCGAAGACATCCCGGGCCGTTTTGAAGCCTACGGCTGGCACGTGATCCGCCCGATCGACGGCCACAGCGTTGAAGCCGTGCTCAAGGCCATCGAAGAAGCCAAGACCATCACCGACCGTCCGACGCTGATCTGCTGCAAGACCATCATCGGCAAGGGTTCGCCGAACAAGGCCGACAGCCACGACAGCCACGGGTCCCCGCTGGGCGACGCTGAAATTGCCGCCACCCGCGCTGCCATTGGCTGGAACCACGGTCCGTTCGAAATTCCGGCCGACGTTTACGCTGGTTGGGACAAGAAAGAAGCTGGCGAGAAGTGGGAATCCTCCTGGAACACCCTGTACCGCGAGTACGCCAAGACCCATCCGGAACTGGCTGCCGAGTTTGAGCGCCGTAACGCTGGCCGTCTGACTGCAGACTGGGCGCAAGTGGTGAAGACCGCTGTGGCTGAAGCTAACAGCAAGGCTGAAACCATCGCCACCCGCAAGGCGTCGCAAAACGCCCTGAACGCGTTTGTGCCGAACCTGCCGGAAATGCTGGGCGGTTCCGCTGACTTGACCGGTTCCAACCTGACCAACGTCAAGGCCAGCGTACAGCTGACCCGCGAAGCCGATAACAGCCTCTCCGGTAACTACATCAGCTACGGTGTGCGCGAATTTGGTATGAGCGCCATCATGAACGGTATCTTGCTGCACGGCGGTCTGCGTCCGTACGGCGCTACCTTCCTGATGTTCAGCGAATACGCTCGCAATGCGCTGCGTATGGCTGCCCTGATGAAGATCCCGCAACTGTTCGTGTTCACGCACGATTCGATCGGTGTGGGCGAAGATGGCCCGACGCACCAACCGGTTGAGCAGACCGCAACCCTGCGTTACATCCCGAACATGAACGTATGGCGTCCGGCCGACACCGTGGAAAGCATGGTGGCGTGGGCTCATTCCATCGAGCAGACCAAGACACCGTCGACCCTGATCTTCACCCGTCAGAACCTGCAATTCCAGACCCGTTCGGATGAGCAGATTGCCAACATCGCCAAGGGTGGTTACGTGCTGCGTGATGCGGCTAACCCGAAGGTTGTGTTCATTGCCACCGGTTCCGAACTGGATCTGGCTGTCAAAGCACACGAAGCCCTGGCCGCTGAAGGCGTGGCATCGCGCGTGGTTTCCATGCCGTCGACCAACGTGTTCGACAAGCAAGACAAGGCTTATCAAGCCAGTGTTCTGCCGGCTGGCGTGCCGCGTCTGGCGATCGAAGTGGGTGTGTCCGACTTCTGGCGCAAGTATGTGGGCCTGGAAGGCGACGTGCTGGGTATGGACCGCTTTGGCGAATCCGCACCGGCACCGCTGCTGTTCAAGGAATTTGGCTTCACGGTTGAAAACGCCGTGGCCAAGGCCAAGGCCATCATCAAGTAAGTTCTTTCGTCATTGCCACATTCATGTGGTCATGAAAAAAACGGGCACCTGCGGGTGCCCGTTTTTCTTTGTGTTGACTCGTATAATCCTGACTGTGAAAACCCCGTCCATTTCTTCTCGCCGCACTTTGTTGCTGGCGCTGCTGTGCGCATTGCTGGCGCATGCAGGCCTGCTGCTTTGGCGCGGCTGGACCGGGCGAAGTGTGGTGCCGGTTCAGCGCTTATCGGTGCAATTGGTCAATGCCACTGCGGCACCTGTCGCTGCCACCGCCATGACGCCTGCGCCCAATGTCGTGCCGGATGCCCCGCAAAAGAAACAGCAGAGCCAACCGGTAAGCCGCACAACACCGGTTGTGGCGCCAACGCTGCTGGCGACCAATGGCGATGCCAGCGCGCACATCAATTCCTCCGCCCCTGTGACAGTGAAAAACGCGCTTGATGGCGAGGCGAAAGCGGTTGGCGGACAAACCAGCGCGCCCCAAGGTGGAACCACAGAACCTGCCCGCATCCTGTTTGCGCCCAAGCCACCATTGCCTGACTCTGCCCGGCAACGCGGCGAGACTGGCACGGTGGTGCTGCGCATACAGATCACTGAGCAAGGTGTCGCTACCGTTAGCGTGCAGCAATCAAGTGGATCGGCCCGCCTGGACGAAGCCGCCCGAAGCACGGCCCAACAAAGCTGGCGCTTTGCGCCGGCCCGGCAGGATGGACGCAAGGTGGAAGGGGAGATCATCCAGCCGGTGGAGTTCAGACTGACGGATTGATGGCGGTTAAGGTGTCGGGGCCAAAAGCCAGGGAAGGGGTTCATACATAGCCGGTAGGGGAATGACGAAGCTGTCGTGCCAGGTATCGTGACGCACACGATCTGTAACCCAACCAACCCGGAAAAATCCTTGTTTCCGGCAAGCAATGCAAAGTGCATACGCCAGTTCACGGCAGAGGCCATGTTAAACTGCGCATCTTTCTGTCCGGCCCCGAGTCTCTTTCATGCTCAAGCTTTCCATTAACGGCCAGCCCCGCGAATTTGCGGCTGTGAGTACCGTTGCCGATCTGGTGCAAGTACTGTCACTGACCGGCAAGCGCGTGGCGATAGAGCGCAATGGCGAGATCGTACCGCGCAGCACCTTTGCCGATACCGCGCTGGCTGCTGGTGATGCGCTGGAGATCGTCGTCGCCGTCGGCGGCGGTTGAACCGCGCCCCGCCCATTTTTCATATCCCGCTTTACCCGTTCTTCATTTCTTTGCGAGGTTGCTTATGTCCGATATTTTCCAGATTGCCGGCCAAACTTATTCATCGCGTCTGCTGGTGGGCACGGGTAAATACAAGGACTTTGACGAGACTCGTGAGGCGATTGAAGCCTCTGGCGCCCAGATCATCACCGTGGCGATCCGCCGTGTGAATATCGGCCAGGACCCCAGCCAGCCCTCTTTGCTGGATGCCGTGCCACCCAGCAAATACACCTACCTGCCCAACACCGCCGGTTGCTACACCGCCGATGACGCCGTGCGCACGCTGCGCCTGGCGCGTGAACTGCTGGATGGCCACAAGCTGGTGAAACTGGAAGTGCTGGGCGATTCCTCCACGCTCTACCCCAATGTGCGCGAAACCCTCAAAGCCGCAGAAACGCTGGTTAAAGACGGGTTCGACGTCATGGTGTACACCTCGGATGACCCGATCATTGCCAAAGAACTGGAACAGATTGGCTGCGTGGCCGTTATGCCGCTGGCCTCGCTCATTGGTTCGGGCATGGGCATCCTCAACCCGTGGAATCTGCGGCTGATTATCGAAAATGCCAAGGTGCCGGTGCTGGTCGATGCCGGTGTGGGCACGGCCAGTGATGCGGCCATTGCCATGGAGCTGGGCTGCGATGGCGTGTTGATGAACACTGCCATTGCCGGTGCCAAAGACCCGGTGCGCATGGCGCGTGCCATGAACCTGGCGGTTCAAGCCGGGCGCGAATCTTTCCTCGCTGGCCGCATGCCGCGCAAACTGTACAGCGCTGACCCGTCCAGCCCGATTTCCGGCCTGATCGGGGCCAAGTAATGGCGCTGATTGTTCGTTACGCATCGCTGGATGATCTGGATGCAGTAGCACCGCTATTCGATGACTACCGCGTGTTCTATCAACTGGCGTCTGATCCGGCACTGGCGCGCGGGTATCTGGCAGAACGCCTCGCAAAGTTGCAAAGCGTGGTGTTGCTGGCAGAGCTGGATGGCATTGCCGTCGGTTTCATTCAGCTGTATCCGGGGTTTTGTTCGCTGGCAGCTGCGCCGTTCTGGTTACTCAACGATTTGTACGTTAGCCCGGCAGCGCGGGGTCATGGCGTAGCGCGGGCCTTGATGGAAAAAGCGCGGGAGCACGCGCTGGCAACGGGCGCGGACCGGCTGGATTTGTCCACGGCCCACACCAACACTACGGCACAGGCGTTGTACACATCATTGGGTTATCAACTGGATCAAACCTACCGTTATTACAGCCTGCCGCTGGCCCGCTGATCTGGCGCAAAGCAGCTTCTGGCTTTAACATGCCCCCAGTTTGGCGAAACGCCGCACGGTTTGTGCGGCGTTTTGTTTGCCCGCGCTGTGACAGCGTATCCGGGCTACGCTATTTGAATATCTGATTGAAGTTGAGCACTGATTGTTATGGATAACCCACACTACATGCGCCGTATCCGCAGTTTCGTACTGCGGCAAGGGCATTTGTCGACCGGCCAGGAACGCGCCATTGCCGAGTTCGGCCCCCAATACGTCATTGAATACAAGCCCGAACCGCTAGATCTGGATGCCGCCTTTGGCCGCCACGCGCCGCGCATTCTGGAGATCGGTTTTGGCATGGGCCAGGCTACAGCCCAGATCGCCGGCAACGCGCCAGACCAGGATTTCCTGGGCTGCGAAGTCCACACGCCGGGTGTCGGCAGCCTGCTAAAACTGGTGGGTGAGCAGAATCTGACCAATATCCGCATCGTGCAGCACGACGTGGTGGACGTGCTGGAACACATGATCGCTCCGGCCAGTCTGGACGGCGTACATGTGTTTTTCCCGGACCCGTGGCACAAGAAACGCCATAACAAGCGCCGGTTGATTCAGCCCGATTTCCTCAAGTTGCTGGTCAGCCGCATCAAACAGGGCGGTTACGTGCATCTGGCAACGGATTGGGAAGACTACGCCATCCAGATGCTGGAAGTCCTGAGTGGCGAGAGCGCACTGCAAAATACCGCGGAAGGTTATGCGCCGCGCCCGGATTATCGCCCGCTGACCAAGTTTGAACAGCGTGGTATCAATCTCGGGCACGGCGTGTGGGACTTGGTGTTCAAGGTACGTTGACCGCGCTGTGCGCCAGATCGGTCGTCCTGCGTTTATCCATATATCATGGCGAAGTCGCCTTCCTGGGTGCTGCACATGGCTTTGAACTTACGTCCGGTCTGCCACAGTCTTTGTGCGTTGGGTCTGCTGGTTTCTGCTCCGGCAACCCTTGCTGATGCGCAATCGCCGGGGCCTGGGTATTCGGGCTATCCGGGGCACGCGGCGGCCAGTGCGCCAGCCGGTAATGGAGCGGCTGCCGCTGGCCAGGATAATGGTATGACGCTGGCTGCAGATACCGTCAGCGCGCCACGGTGCGCGGCCATGCCCTACAAGCGCAAGGTACTGGTCACACCGTTCTGGGTCAGCCAGCCGTCGCAGGCGGCGGATTTGCGCCAGCTACAAGGCGGCATGCAGGATATCTTTCAGCAGCGGCTGACCCGTGCCGGTGGCTGGCTCACCAGTGCCAGCAAGCAAGAAGTGCCGTTCGACCTGTTGCCGCGTTACGATGCCCCGGTCTTCATGCCCGATCAGGTGCGCCTGTTGGGGCGGCAGTTTGGCACGCAGATGGTGCTGGGCGGCATCGTGCACGATATCTCGACGGAAGGCGAAACCTACCACTTCACGCATGGCACCGACACCCGCCAGGGAGAGCGCAAGCTAGAGGCCGATGGTCCGATCATTGGTTTCTTCGGGGTTGGCCTCAAAGCCTCGCCATCCACGCGCCATGCCGATATTGAGGTGTTCTTGTTTGATGCGGTCTCGGGCGCACTGATTACCCAGCGCCGGGTGCAGGCAGAAGTCTCTGGCGAAATTCTGGCGCGAGACAGTCAACCCGTTGGCTCGGCCGGCTTTATGAAAACAGACTTTGGCCAGGCCTTGGGCAAGGTCGCGGATCAACTGGTTGTCGCCATGCAGGCGGATGCAGCCTGCGTGCCATTCTCTGCCCGCGTTACCCGGGTAGATAACAACATTGCGTATGTAGATGCCGGTGCGCTTTCAGGGATTGCGCCAGGAGATCGCTTGCAGTTCTACCGGCAAAAAGCCGGTATGCAGTTTATCTCTCCGCCGGGGGCGAATCCGGGTTTTGGCTTCGGCTTGCCAGAAGATCGTGCCGGCACGGTGACGGTGCGGGACGTACAGGCTCAGTTTGCGGCGATCGGGATTGAGAAAAACCAGGCGCAGCCGGGTGATTTTGTACGCTTTGCGCCGCGCCCGCTCAATGCGCCAGCTGCGCCAGACCAGACTGCGGCAGATACTGCGCCGCAACCGGCAAGCAATTCCAATGGCGTTCAAGTAATGAAACTTAACCCCTGATCGCCCTGAGCCACGCCGCGCTTAACCGCAGGGCGTGGGCTCCAGCACGGTTCCCTTGAGTGTAGCGCTGGCTTTTTGCAGGGCGTCGCGCTGCGGGTCAGTGACGGCTTTGACGACAAAGCTGGTGTGACGCAGCGCATCGTCCTTGTCACGCAAAACGGCAGATTTCACGCCCTTGCCACGCAGATCGGCCAGGCGACGTTCGCCCGCTTCATGCGTGGAGTACACCCCAAGCGAGATGGCGTT
>JASLES010000071.1 GCA_030151005.1 Silvimonas sp. | reverse complement strand
CGAAAAAGCAAACCGCAAGGAAAAACCATGTCCGCACCCGCTACCATTGCCGCAGATGCCACTGCCGTTCGCGTTGCCTTGTGGCGCGCCTTGCATCTGGAGGCCGACGCCGCGCCCCACGTCATCCATGACGACGTTGGCCTGAAACTGGCCGCACCGCAAGACGCCTGGCGGGAGCGGCCAGACATGCATCCGCAGCGTACCGCGCCGTTCCGGGCCTCCATCATTGCGCGCGCCCGGTTCATTGAAGATCAGGTGATTGATGGCATCAAAGCCGGCGCGGCACGCCAGTACGTGCTGCTGGGGGCCGGGCTGGATTCCTTTGCGCTGCGCCGGCCGGATATCGCCGCGCAACTGGCCATCTTTGAAGTCGATCAGCCTGGCCATCAGGTATGGAAACAACAACGTCTGGCCCAGCTTGGCCTGACGCCGCCGGCCGGCGTGCATTTTGTACCGGTGGATTTTGAGGCTGGAGATAACTGGCTCAAGAAACTGGTGAAAGCGGGTTTTCGCACCGACGAGCCGGCCATGGTCACCTCCACCGGTGTCAGCATGTACCTGACGCACGACGCCATTGTCGCCATGTTGCGGCAGGTGGCTTCCCTGGCGAAGGGCTCGCAACTGATCATGACTTTTCTGTTGCCAATCGAGATGGCAGACCCGGCACTGCAACCCGTTTTACGCATGGGGGAGGCTGGTGCTGCGGCCAGCGGCACGCCCTTTATCAGTTATTTTCAGCCGCAAGAGATCATGGATCTGGCCCTGGCCGCCGGGTTTAGCGCGGTCAGCCATGTTTCTGCAGATGCGCTGGCAGCGCGTTACTTTGCCGATCGCACAGATGGCTTGCGCCCACCCGCCCGGTGCGAAGAACTGATTGTGGCGACGGTGTGAGGCGTTAGCCGGGCGCTTTCACCTGCAACAGGCGCTCGGCCAACTGGTGGACTTCGGTGACGAGTTCAGGTGGAGAAACCACCGTAAATGCATACGGCATTTGCGCCAGTTGTCGCGCCATCCAGGAGAGCGTATCGGCCTGGCTGCGCAGGCGTGTGCCCTCTGGGGTGGCTTCCAGAATGCCCAGATCGGCATAGAGGTATTTGCGGGTGTCTTCCAGCGGGGCATGCAAGATGACCTCTACTGCAAAACCGCGCGGCAGTACGGCCATGGCGTGATTCAGAAACGCCAGCACGTCAAAGCCTTCCGGCCGCAGAAAACTGGCGGGCACCGGGCGCACCGCCAGCATGCGGTCCAGCCGGAACGAGCGCATTTCATGACGTAAATGACAATAACCCACGGCGTACCAGCGGCCGTCGCGCCAAGCCAGGCTGTATGGGTCAAACTGCCGCTCGGTCAGCGCCCGATCAGTCTGGTATTTGATCTGCACGCGCTGCTGCAACTGGGCGGCGGTCGATAACGCCACCAGTGCGGCGTTGTCCTGCACGGTGGGCGCACGGTTCAAATCCAGGGTGACGGTCTCGGCCACGGCGCGCAGCTGGTGACGCAACATGTCTGGCAGTACGCGCTCCAGCTTGGCCTGCGCGCTGCTGACGGCGGGTGCGGCCTGGGCCAGACCCAGACTGCGGGCCGCTTGCAGACCCAGCGACAAGGCCAGGGCTTCTTCGTTGGTGAACATCATGGGCGGCAGCTTGAACCCATGCATCAAGCGATAACCGCCATCCCGTCCGCGCTCTGCGGTAATGGGGATGCCCATTTCTTCCAGCCGTGCGATATCGCGCCGCAAGGTGCGGACGTCAATATCCAGCCTTCGTGCCAGTTCGCTGCCGCTGACCAGACCCTGGGTTTGCAGCACTTCCAGCATGGCCAGCAAGCGTTGGGATGAATGTGCCATGCCCTGCATGGTAATCGCGAATCAGGGCATTTTCTGTCCTCTTTCGCGCATAAAGTTTGTCCACGACAACTATTCCAACCCGACCACTTTTGACACTGGCACAGGAACGCAGGAGCAGATCATGGACAGCTTGGCAGGACTCTGGTTGATTTTTGGACACGCCATCACCGCCCAGTTGCGGGCGCACCGGCTGCAGCTGCGCTGGTGGTTACAGCGGTTGGCGGTGGTATTGCTGCTGGCGTTGGCGTTGTGGCTGATCTACACCCACTTGCCGGCATGGCCACCGGCGCCCCTGCATTTTTCCATGGCCATTGATATCAACCTCTTCGATAGCTCATCGGGCTGATTTGCCAAAGCATCCGGCGCGTTGGGGCGTAAACCGCTACCATTGCGGTTTTACTGCTGTATGCCGGATAAACCCATGTCTTTTGACACGCTTGGCCTGATCGACCCCTTGTTGCGCACCTTGCAGGCGCTCAACTACCAGAAACCCACGCCCGTGCAGACCAAGGCGATCCCGGCTGTACTGAGCGGGCGCGACGTGATGGCTGCCGCGCAGACGGGTACCGGTAAAACGGCGGGTTTTGCCTTGCCGATTTTGCAGCGCCTGGTGCAAAAAGGCCCGGCGGTGGGCAGCAACCGCGCCCGCGTGCTGGTTCTCGTCCCCACGCGGGAACTGGCCGAGCAGGTTCTGCAAAGCTTTGTCGATTACGGCAACGGCCTTGATCTGCGTTTTCTGGCCGCCTACGGTGGCGTCAGCATCAACCCGCAAATGATGGCGCTGCGCAAAGGGGTGGATGTGCTGGTGGCCACACCGGGCCGTTTGCTGGACTTGCATCGCCAGAACGCCGTTCAGTTTGACCAGTTGCAAACACTGGTGCTCGATGAAGCTGACCGCATGCTGGATCTGGGCTTTGCGCGGGAACTGACCGCCGTGTTTGCCGCCTTGCCCGCACAGCGGCAAACCCTGCTGTTTTCCGCCACGTTTACGGATGACATCCGCAGCCTGGCGGCGGGCATCTTGATCAACCCGCTCAATATCAGCGTTAGTCCGCCTAACGTGACCGCCAGCAAGATCAAGCAATGGGTAGTGCCAGTCGACAAGAAAAACAAACCAGAACTCTTTATGCATCTGGTGGCGCAGAACCAGTGGGAGCACGCGCTGGTGTTCGTCAAAACCCGCAAGGGCGTGGATTATCTGGCCGAACTATTGTACGCAGCGGGCCATGCCGTCGACACCATTCACGGCGACAAGCCGCAGCCGGCCCGCTTGCGCGCGCTGGAGCGTTTCAAAACGCGTGAGATCGACATGCTGGTCGCCACCGATGTGGCCGCGCGCGGGCTGGATATCGATGATCTGCCGCTGGTCATTAATGTCGATCTGCCCATCGTGGCGCAGGACTACGTGCACCGCATTGGCCGTACCGGCCGGGCTGGCGCCAGTGGTGTGGCGGTATCGTTGGTGTGTGCCGATGAAGCACCGCAACTGGCCGCCATTGAGGCGCTGATCAAACAAACTCTGGTGCGTGAAGAAGAGCCAGGGTTCGAGGCAGAACACCGTGTGCCGGAAACCAGCAGCACCGGTCAGGTCATCAAAAAACCCAAGAAACCCAAAAAACCCAAAGTGTCTTTCGGGGCACCTGCCGCCGATGAGGTATTGCGCAAGCATCCCAAGCCACAAGCCAGGTCTCAGGGCACGGCGACAGCACGCGGTGGCAGCACAGGTAAAAGCGCGGAGCCCGTCAATCCGTTCAGCAGGCTTAAACCGGGTAGCAAGCCGGCCAGCAAACCTGCCGCTGGCAAACCCGCTGCGGGCAAACCACGCGCGGGTGGCGGCAAGCCAGCTGGCAAACCCGCCACCGGCGGGCGTGGCCGTCGCCAGCCTTAAAACAGGCTGGCCGTTTGCGGGCCGCTGGCCGGGATCGGCGCGGCCTCGGCCAGCATCAGCTCTGCCGGAAACGGCCGCAGGAAACTGCGTGCCAGTTCCGGGTCTTTGCAAGCCAGCCAGGCGTCGTATTCGTCCGGCGGCACAATCACCAGCGAACGTTTTTCGTCAGCCGGTTTGTGAAAACGCCGCATCAAGGCGTGCTCATCGGCGTTGATCGTGATCTGGGTAAACGAGTAACTGACCGCGTCATCTGTTTCGCGCCAGGCGCGGATCAAACCTGCCACCGCAAATGGTTCGCCATTTTTCATGCCGATGCGCCAGCGTACCGGTCGACCCGATTCGTAATTGGGCTCAAAAAAACCGGTCATCGGCACCAGACACAACTGGCCGCGCAACCACGGTTGGCGGAAACTGCGGGTTTCGCCCAAGGTTTCTGAGCGTGCGTTCATGGTGCTGTAGCGCACGCCTTCGGGCAGGCGGCGTTTGGGAATCATGCCGTAGCTGCCAACCAGCGCCCGCCGCGCTTGTTCACCCGCCGTGATGACCGGCGCGGCGTAGTCTTGCCACGTTTCAGCCGGCCATGCTTCATGTTCAATGGCCAGTGCCGTACTGAAATACGTCTTGATTTGCTGTTGTGTGGGCGGGACGAAATTGACGCACATGATCTTTGGCGTGGTAAGACGACGATCCCTTGATTGTATCTGCGTGCTGCCGCCATGGTTTATTTGTGGGGTGATGATGGCGTGCGTCAGTTATCCAGCTCATGGGCCACGTAACTGGCCCAGTCAAAGCGTGAGTCCGGAAAACTCAGACCTGCGTTGCGGCTGGCTTCAAAGATGTAACCGCTGCTGACCATTTGCAGCATGGCTTCGTTGATTCTGGAAAACAGTGGCGAGTTGCGCCATTTGTTGGACAACGCAAAATACCCGGCGGAATTCTGGATGCGCGGTTCTACCGGTTTGATACCGGCAAACTCCGGCCGGGCCACGCGTGGGGCAAAGTCGCGCTCGTTGCCCGCGACCAAAGAAATCCGGCCGGTGAGCAAAAGGCGCAGGGCCTGATCCGAGGAATCGACTTCGACCAGGTTGAGTTGCTGGCGGAACGCCTCAAAATGCTCGCCCAGCGACCAGCCGCGCACAATAGCCACTTGCTGGCGAGGCAGGCTGGCCAGTTGTCCATCCCAGGTGAAGGGGACTTTGGCCAGGCCGTAAAACAGGGCGTCATCAAAATAAAACGGCCGGCTCAGGTAGACCATGTCATGTTCCCGTACGCGGGTGCGATAGGGGCCAATCAGTAGATCGGCCTCGTTACGGGCGATGAGTGCTTGTGCGCGTTTCCAGGGCAGCAGTTCTACGTTGCAGTGAAATCCGGCACGCTTGCCCAGTTCTTCCAGAACATCCAGCGCAAAGCCACGCGGGCCGTCGGGGGTGTTGCTGGTCAAGGTAGTAAATTCGGTGCCGACACAGCGCAACTGGGTGACGGCCGCAGGTGCCATGGCGGCTGCCAGCACAAGACTCAGCGCACAGAGCGCCCGCAGCAGCCGGTCAAAACGCATAGGGTGATCTGCGTGGTCTGAATCCGGGTTGCCGCATGCTGTTATCCCCCAATGTGATGATGACTTTCAGTATAGGTAGCGGGGGGTGACGCGTGCTGCGCGCAATAGAAATCTCCCATCACCGGAATGCCCGATTCATTGCGGATGGCGCCATTACTGTGATGCACCAGCGTAAATCCGTGTTGTTCCAGTTGCAGGACAACCCATTGATATTGATGGCTATAGCGCCCGCTGGTGTTCAACCGCCAAGGGCGGTTTTGCGTGGGGTCCAGCGTTTCGGTGGTAAAAACCAGGTGGCCGCCAGGTTTGAGCGCAGTGAAGGCTTCTTCAAAAAACGGGGCCAGCACGCCTAGGTAAATCAGCGTATCCAGGCAAACCAGCAGATCAAACTCAGCGTCATGATCAGCCAGAAAGTCATGCACATCGGCTTCATATAGCTGGGTGTAGACCGGTCGGGTGGCGGCTTTATCGAGCATGGCCGGGCTCAGATCTACGCCGGTCAGGCTACGGGCATACGGGGCAAGGAGGTCGCCGGCCAGACCGGTGCCGCACCCCAGATCAGCCACATTCAACGACTGCGCGGGCGGATTTTGGGTGCGCAGCCAGTCGGCCAGCCATGCCGGCCCGGCGTAGCGTAGCCGGCCCAGGATGTGGTCGAAGTTGTGGGCAAAGCCGTCAAAGGTGTGCTTCACGTAGTCTGTGCTGCAACGCACGGGCATCTGCTGCAAATAGGCCGCGCGCAGGTGCAAGGCTTGCGGGTGGCCTGGTTCAGCGGCTAGCCATTGTTCGAACACCGCCAGCGCTTCTTCAGTATGGCCGAGCGCATGCCAGGCCTGAGCCAGCATGACTTTGGACGTCACTTGTTCCGGTGCGGCAATCAGCCCCTGGTGGTTCAGCGTGCGCGCTTCGTCAAACCGTTGCTGGCGCAGGCACAGGGCGGCGTGCTGAAACCAGGCATCCGGGCAGGCGGGGTTGATCTGTTGGGCGCGGACGAAACACGGCTCGGCGTGTTCGTCTTCGCCCAGGGTTTCGAAGGCGCTGCCCAGATTGGTCCAGTAGAAATATTGCGTGGGCGCCAGCGTCACCGCGCGTTGCAGGGCAGAGACGGCGGCTTGCGGGTCATCCAGCCGGGCCAGCGTCAGACCCAGGTTGAAATGCCATTCGCTATGCCGTGGGTCCAGACTGACTGCGGTATAGAGGTGTTCTCTGGCCTCGGTCAGCCGCTGGTTTTGCTGCAGCAAAAAACCCAGCCAGTGATGGACATCTGCCCAGTCCGGGGCCTCATGCAACAGGCTGCGGTAGTGCGCTTCGGCGTCGGTTGTCTGCCCGGCCAGATGCGCTTTCAGGGCAAGGTTCAGACGTGCTTGCAAAGGGGGCGATGCTTGCATGGGGAGCCGCTGGGGAGCGTATATACCAGCGGCATGTTCCCACAGATTGCATCGCACGGGCAGTGCCCGGCTTGTGCTGTTGCGTCAGGCGCGGATCAAGCGTGGTGCGCTGGCGCTGCTGGCGGCAAATTCCGGGAACAACGTCGCCAGTTGGGCGTCTGGCAAGAGCAGGTGGCGCTCTGCCACTTGCGCCAGCACAGCCCGAAAATCCGTCGTGATGGCCAGATCCCGCCCGTCATGCAGATTGCCGCCGGATAAGCCTGGCCAGGCGCCGTGCACCTTGCCGCCTGCCACGTCGCCGCCGAGCACCCACATCACATTGCCGTGGCCGTGATCGGTGCCACCGTTACCATTCTGGCGTACGGTGCGGCCAAATTCAGACATCACCACGACCACGGTGTCGTTCATGGCGGGCCCCATCTGACGCGTAAACGCGGCCAGGCCCTGGCCCAGCGGGCGCAGGCGATTGGCTAACTGACCGGTGGCGTTGCCC
>JASLES010000050.1 GCA_030151005.1 Silvimonas sp. | reverse complement strand
GGCCAAAAACCGTCCCCAACACGCCAGCGGCCCGCTGGACGCGCGGCTGAACGCCCATGTGAAAAACATTGTGGTGATCTACCTGGAAAACCGCAGCTTCAACAATCTGTATGCCGATTTTCCGGGCGTGCAAGAACCGCTATCGTCCCTGAGTGCTGCGCAATACACCCAGACCGACCGCAACGGTCAGCCGCTGCCAACGCTGCCCAAAATCTGGGGCGGTCTGGTGCAACGCGGCCAGACCGTGGGCGGCAAGTACTACATGATCAAGGAAGAGCAGATCGACAAACTGCCCAACGCGCCCTTCCCGCTCAAGGATGCTGAAGGCCAGCCGCTGCCCGAAGCCGTGATCACGCGCGATCTGTGGCATTTGTTCTACCAGAACCAGATGCAGATCAACGGCGGCAAGAACGACCAGTTTGCCGCCTGGGCCGATTCCGGTGGTTTGGTGATGGGTTACTACGACCAGACCGCCAAAAACCTGAACATGTACCAGATTGCCCGGCAGTTCACGCTGTGCGACCGCTTCTTTATGGCGGCGTTTGGCGGCTCTTACATGAACCATCAATTCCTGGTTACTGCGCGGCCCAACGTGTATCCGGACGTAGCCAACAGCGTGGCCGCCAAAAAGATCGCCAAGGTCGATGGCGGCCCGCAAGGCACGCGCCTGACCCTGCATGCCGAAAACCCGGCTTCCGCACTGGATGGCAAACCCAAATTTGCCAACGACGGCGCCATGACGCCAGATGGCTACGCCGTGAACACCATGGCCCCGCCCTACCAGCCCAGCTTTATCAAACCCGCACCCGATGGCGACAAAACCCTGGCCAACCCGAATGACCCGGCCACGCTGCCGCCGCAGAGCTACGACACCATTGGCGATCTGCTATCCCGCAAAGGCGTGAGCTGGGCCTGGTACGCCGGCGGCTGGCAAGCGGCGCTGGATGGCAAAGGCGGCCCGGATCAGCCTAACTTCCAGTTCCACCATCAGCCGTTCAATTATTTCAAGCAGTTTGGCCCCGGCACCGCCGCGCGCGCTGAACATTTGCGAGATGGCGGCATGGGCGACAGCCCGATGTCCAACCGTTTCCTGGCTGACGCCGTCGCCGGCAAACTGCCTGCCGTGACCTTCTACAAGCCGCAGGGCAATCTGAACATGCATGCCGGGTATTCAGATGTGGAATCCGGCGATCGTCATGTCGCCAACATCCTGATGCACCTGATGAGCTCGCCCCAGTGGAAAAACATGGTGGTGGTCATCACCCATGATGAAAACGGTGGTTGGTGGGACCACGTGGCCCCGCCGCAAGGCGACCGCTGGGGCCCGGGCTCGCGTATTCCGGCACTGGTGGTGTCGCCGTTTGCCAAGCGCGGGTATGTGGATCACACCTTCTATGACACGACCTCCATCCTGCGGTTGATTACCCGCGTGCATGGTCTACCCAAGCTGGAAGGGATTGCGGAGCGGGACGCGGCGTTCAAGGCGCGGGGCGCGCAACCGCCGGGGGATTTGACCGGGGCATTGCAGGTATGACGAGTTGATGCGATGGGGACAAAAAAGCGCGGCGTTGAGTCGCGCTTTTTTGTTTTGTGCGGAGGGGCGGAGGGGGGATTCTGAGCGGTGGCGACAATCCGCCTTTTGCGATGTTTGCGTGTTAGCGCCTTGCGGCGCGAATTGAAGAGCATTTGATACCCGGGGTGCCGGGCCCACGTTACTTTCTTTGCTTCGCCAAAGAAAGTAACCAAAGAAAGGCGACCCCAGCCTGGCGGCCCTCCGGGCTTCCCTCGGTTGGTCGGGAGCCTGAGGTCTCCCTCCACGCCCTCGGCGCTGGGCTTTAATGGGGGAGAAAAGTCAAAAGCAACGGCAACCCCAAAACCCAAATCAACGGCAACAACAACAACAACCAATTCAACACGCATCCCACTGACTCGTCATTCCGGCCTTGAGCCGGAATCCAGCTGCAATGTATGCATGCCGCTCAGGACAATTCAAGGCGGTTACGGTAAGCCACAGCAAGCAGCCCGTTGGGCTGCGGACTGGATTCCCGCCTTCGCGGGAATGACGATGTGGTGGGCAAGGTGAACCATTTTTGCAAGTAGGTGGGTTGCAGGGTGGCTTTGGCTTTGGCTTTTGAAGTTGCCGTTGCTTTTGACTTGCCTCCCCTCCGGCAGCGCCGAGCATCGCAGCGGGGCCCGGGGTTTCGGCGAGCGGTGTCTGAGCGAAGCGAGTTCCCGAGCCTGCCGGGCCACGCGAGAAGCGCAGGGAACCCGAAGGGCGCTGTCGCAGGGGTCGCCTTTCTTTGGTTACTTTCTTTGGCGAAGCAAAGAAAGTAACGTGCTCCGGCCACCGCCGGTATCAAAATACCCGCGCCGTCAGGCGCTAGCACACATTGCAATGGTGGATTGTCGCTATCGCTCCGAATCCACCCTACGCTTCCGCAACCCTATTAACCAAGCCAGTTACCCCGGATTCCCGGCCTGGGCGGCCTCCATCCGGGCTACACAGCGACATCTGCCCGCAAGTACTACCTTCAACACCAAATAAAAAAGCGCAGCCAAAGCCACGCTTTTTTTCCAACCCACAAAACCACCGCAGGTGAACTTAAACCTCAACCCCACGGCTGTGCAGATAATCTTCATACCCGCCCACGTAGTAGGTATAAGTCCCGTCGCCATTGAGTTCCAGAATCTGCGTTGCCAGCGATGTCACAAACTGACGGTCGTGGGACACAAATACCAGCGTGCCCTTGTACAGTTCCAGCGCCAGGTTCAGAGATTCAATCGACTCCATATCCATATGGTTGGTCGGTTCATCCATCACCAGCACGTTCGGGGTTTCCAGGATCAGCTTGCCGTAAAGCATGCGGCCCTTTTCACCACCGGACAGCACCTTGACCGACTTGTGCACGTCGTCGCCGCTGAACAAAAGCTTGCCCAGCACGCCACGCACCACTTGGTCATCCGTACCCGGTTGGGTCCATTGTTTGAGCCAGTCAAACAGGGTGATGTCTTCGGCAAAATCAGCCTCGTGATCCTGGGCAAAGTAACCCAGCTGGGCTTTTTCGGCCCACTTCACGGTACCGGCATCCGGGCCCAGCTCGCTCACCAACAGCTTCATCAGCGTGGACTTACCCACACCGTTACCACCAATCACGGCCAGCTTGGCACCGGCTTCCATGATCATGGACAGGCTCTGGATCAACGGCTTGTCGAAAGACTTGGACAGGTTGTTCGCTTCAAAAGCCTGACGATGCAGCTTTTGCTTGTCTTCCATTTCAAAGCGGATATACGGGTTCTGCCGGGACGACGGCTTCACCTCAACCATATTGTCCTTGATCTTGTCAGCCAGCTTCAAACGGCTGGTAGCCTGACGACTCTTGGACTTGTTGGCAGCAAAACGCTGGGCAAACGCCTGCAGTTCAGCCACGCGTTCCTTGGCCTTGGCGTTGTCCGTCAACAGGCGGGCGCGCGCTTGCGTGGCGGCCAGCATGTAGTCGTCATAGTTACCCGGATAAATACGGATCTCGCCGTAATCCACGTCGGCCACGTGCGTACACACCTGGTTCAAGAAGTGGCGATCGTGCGAGATGATGATCATGGTGGATTCACGCTCATTGAGCGCTTCTTCCAGCCAGCGGATCGTGTTGATATCCAGGTTGTTGGTCGGTTCGTCCAGCAGCAGTACGTCCGGATTGCTGAACAGGGCTTGCGCCAGCAGCACCCGCAGCTTCCAGCCCGGGGCGACTTCGCTCATCGGGCCGTTGTGCTGTTCGGTGGGAATACCCGCACCCAGCAACAAGGCGCCAGCGCGCGCTTCAGCGGTATAACCATCGTATTCGGAGACCACGCCTTCCAGTTCGGCGGCGCGCATGTAATCGTCTTCCGTCGCTTCCAGATTGGCGTAGATGGCATCCCGTTCCTGAATGGCCGCCCACAGTTCGTTGTGGCCTTGCATGACGACGTCCAGCACGCGCTGGTCTTCGTAGGCAAACTGGTCCTGACGCAGCTTACCCAGGCGCACGCCCGGGTCCAGGCTGACGTTGCCGGCAGAAGGCTCCAGATCACCACCCAGAATCTTCATGAAGGTGGATTTACCGCAGCCGTTGGCGCCGATCAAACCATAACGGTTGCCGTCGCCGAATTTAACACTCACTTTCTCGAACAGCGGCTTGGCGCCAAACTGCATCGTGATGTTGGAAGTACTGATCATGTGTCGCGTTTTCCTCGTTATCCGGCGTACGTCGCCGGAAAGCGATTAAAATTCAATATTTTGCCAAACCCGGCATTTTAGCATATCCGGATTGAACTCATGCGTTACGCCCAGCGCCTCTCCCGAATCGAACCCTTTCACGTCATGCGCATTCTGGCTGCAGCCCAGCAAATGCAGGCTGCCGGCCGTGATGTCATTCATCTGGAGGTCGGCGAGCCAGATTTCCCGACACCCCAACCGATTGTTGAGGCGGGGCTCAAAGCGCTCGCTGAAGGCAAGACGTTTTACACGGGTGCGTGCGGCATCTGGCCATTACGTGAGGCCATTGCCGGGTTTTATCAAACCCGCTTTGGCGTCACTGTCGACCCTGCCCGCATCATCATCACGCCGGGCGCGTCCGGTGCGCTGCAACTGATTCTGGCGTTGTTGGTCGATCCAGATAGTGAGGTCCTGCTGACGGACCCCGGCTACCCGTGCAATCGCCACCTGGTCAGCCTGTTGGGTGGCTCGCCGGTCAATGTACCGGTCGGGGCCGATACGCGTTTTCAGTTGCTGGCCCCGCATATTGAACAGTACTGGCATGACCATACCGTGGCCGCACTGGTCGCCAGCCCGGCCAACCCCACCGGCACCGTGCTGGAGCCCTTTGAGATCAAAGCGCTGGCACAGTCCTGCAATACCAGGGGCGGCGCACTGATTGTGGATGAAATCTACCAGGGGCTGGTCTACGGCCGCCCGCACGAAACCGCGCTGAGTCTGGGCGAGGATCTGTTTGTGGTGAACAGTTTTTCCAAATTCTTCCAGATGACCGGCTGGCGGCTGGGTTGGCTGGTCAGCCCGCCTGAACATGTTGCCGCACTGGAAAAACTGGCGCAGAACCTCTTCCTGGCGCCGCCCACTGCGGCGCAATGGGCGGCACTGGCCGCGTTTGAACCGGCCACTCTGGCGCTGATTGAAGAGCGCAGGCAAGAGCTGGATGGCCGTCGCCAGTATTTGCAACGGGCACTCGCCGACCTGGGTTTCGGCATTCCCGCAACACCTCAGGGTGCGTTTTACCTATGGGCGGATGCCGGTCATCTGGACCATTCAGCGGCGCATTTTTGCGAGAACCTGCTGGCCGCACAGGCCGTAGCAGTCACGCCCGGTGGTGACTTCGGCAGCCAGGTCAATTTCTTACGTCTTGCATACACACAGCCAACCAACAGACTCGAAGAAGCCTGCAATCGAATTCATAACTACTTGATATCGGGTTGATTACCGTAAGCTTTTGACTTAATCTTGGAGAAATCACGAAAAACCCCGCACCGGTTTATTCCTACAAAAAAACGGCTCGCTGACATGGCTCAGATGCGGCGATGCCCTGGTTTCGATAGGCCCAGCAATGTTCGATTTCAAAGGACTGGTAAGCGCACTGTTTATCAATCGCTCTCTTGAGGGCGTGCACGACTACAAGTCGGCCACGCTGATGATGGCCGAGTTGCCAGAGAGCGACATCCTGCAAGCGCAGATCGAGATCGTCAAAGCGTTGCGTCAGCTCAATACCAACGCAGACATCTCGTTCAAGGAACGCGCACGCGCAGTGCCGTATCTGGATGAAAAAGCACGCGTGCTGCAACGCCATCTCGTCAATATCTGCGAGGGCAGCATTCTGGACGACAAAGCCAGCCCGCAGCAGGTTTTGCCGACCATGCTGGCGTTCTGGCGGGAAATGGGCGATGCCTACCGCATCTGTATCAAGCAGGCACTGCAAACCAGTGCGCGTGGTCAGGAAAAAACCCTGCACCAGTTCAACCTGCGCGCCATGACCTACTACGGTGCCCACGCCAAGTGGTGCTGGCTGCGCTATCTGGATGTAGAAGCCAACGCCTGGCGCAATCTGCACAAGCTCTATCTGTACGCGGAAGAAGGCGGTTATACCGATGCGCCGCTGGCCGCCTGGGATGGCGCGCCCATGACCGACATCCGCGGTGAATATCTGCAAACGCAGATGCTCTCTTTGGCCGCCCCCGACAAACTGCAACCCCGCCAGATCGAAACCGTGGCGCACTGGCTGGCCCGCTGGAGCGGCCTGTTGCAGATTGAAAAACACATCCGCCCGCATCATCAGTTGTTTGCGGTCAACCTGGCCGGCTCCACGCTGCCCAAACGCCTGCGCCGCGACATGGTGGGTGACAACTGGCGCTACTGGGGCACAGAAGCACTGGTGCGTCACATGGAAGAAGTGCGTGACCAGCTCAAACAAGGCGCCAACCCACTGGCGCTGAGCCTGCCGCCAGACGCCGCCACGCCGGGCAATATCGCCCTGCTGCAACAGATGCTCAACCTGTGGTCACAAGATGTGCCGCAACCCATCCGCAAGCAGGAACGGCGGCCGGCAGAAAAGAAAATCAGCGTTGTACGCGGGCTGGATCACATCGCCGCTTTCCTGCGCGGACAACGCCCGGAAGACGGCTTGCCGCTGGCGCGCTGGTCAGTGGAAAACGAAAGCGATGGCGGCCTTGCGCTGGTCTATCGCGCCGTGGATGACGACAAACTGCAGGTGGGCGAGGTGCTGTGTGTAGCCGGTTTCGGCAACAAGCCCTTTACCATTGGTGTGGTACGCCGGCTGAACAAAACGCGTGAAGGTGATGTGCATGTTGGCGTGGAAGCCCTGACACAGACACCAGTGGCAGTTGAACTGACGCCGCTGCCCGGCCAGCGCAGCCTGACGGCCATTTACGCACCAGACAGCCTGAACCCGAACCACGGCCGCTTTATCATCGTGCCGGAAGCGCATTTTGCGGAAGAACGGGAGTTTCAACTGGCTGCCCAAGGCAAAGCCTGGCGCATCAAACTCACGCCGGCCATTGAGCAAAACAGCAACGCCGTGCTGACCCGCTTTACCGTGCTGGAAAAAGTCGCAGTCTAGCCCTCTACCCGGCAGGCACGTTTACCGCTAGAATACGCCCCTCAAACCGGAGGTCTGGGTGAGTGGTTTAAACCAGCAGTCTTGAAAACTGCCGAGGATGTGAGTCCTCCGTGAGTTCGAATCTCACGGCCTCCGCCAGATTGTGTTCGACAAAAAGCCCTGAGCAATCAGGGCTTTTTGTTTTTCGGAACTCATCCGTTCCCACATGATGTCCCCACTGGCTGCGCTAGTTGATTGATGAGCGCCATAGCCGCCAATGGCAATTACACCGCCTCCCTGATCTACATGATGGCCCGCATCGCCTTGATCCCCGGAATAGCCGACTTGAACTCACACGCCCTGGTTCATACCGCCCCGAGAATGTAAGAAAAAGCGCTTAAATCAGGCCGTACTCATTATTTGCTGACAACGTTGAGTGCGTCATTTTTGCCTGTCAACCTTGTTTATGATGATCCAGGCCCACCCGTCGATATTGTCAGGAGCAGCTCCGGGCAAAATATGCAGCCCGTATTCTCAGCTGCGAATTGGCGAAAACAAAGGGACTGGGGGTTCATCAAGGCTTGCTTAATTTGATCTGCATCAAATTTCACTCTCCCGACGAAGCGGATACTGCACGCGTTTGAAGGGCGTGTTGATTTGAATCAGATTGCAACGACGGAATTGAAATAATTACAAATTTCTGATCGCCAAAGTCAAAAATAGATCTGTCACATCACGCCCTTGCGGTACCAGAAAAACCGACTGGAGACTCTGATGAGACAAAATCTGCCCATTACCGAGGTAGAACACCACCTGGACCCAAAACGCCCCGTGGTCACCAAGACCGATCTCAAGGGCATCATCCGTTATGCCAATCCCGCCTTCATCGAGATCAGCGGTTTTACTGCTGATGAGTTGATGGGCAGCCCGCACAATATTGTGCGGCACCCGGATATGCCTTCCGAGGTGTACACGGATATGTGGGAAACCCTCAAACAAGATCGCCCCTGGCGTGGCATCGTGAAGAATCGCTGCCAGAACGGGGATTTTTACTGGGTGGATGCGTATGCCACGCCGCTTTACGAACAGGGTGTGAAATGTGGCTATATGTCTGTGCGCAACCGGCCAGATCCGGCAGATGTGGCGCGGGCCAGTCAGCTCTATGCAGATATCCGCGCCCGCCGCAGCGCTTGCCCGCCCACCCGGATAAAAACACGTACGCCGCTGCGCCTGCGACTGGTTTTGCTGGCCGTATTGCCGGTATTGATCGCCATGCTGGCGCAAGCCGGGTTACCAGCCTTGGCGGCACTGCCCCTGGCTGCAGCGGTTGCAGCCGGTCTGTATGCGTGGTGCTGGGATGGTTTTAGTCGGCCGTTGGGGTTGTCCCGGCGGGTATTGCATGAACTGGCCCAGGGAAATTTCCGATTTGATGCCAGCGTGGTTGTAGCCAGCGAGTTCACCCCCTTGCTGGTGGCGCTCAAATCCATGCAGATCAATCTACGCGCCATCATTGCCGATATTGTGTCGGCGGCGGCTGATCTGACCAGCCGCACACAATCCGCGCAACAGGAGGTCTCTAGCGTGAGCGATCGGGGCAATAGCCAGGCAGAAGGCGTGGCCTCTGTCGCGGCGGCCCTGCAACAGCTGGCGGTGTCGGTCAAAGAGATAGAAACGTCAACCACGCTGGGTGCGCAGCATGCGCAAACTACCATGCGGCTGGTGACAGAGGGCGACGCATCAATGAGCACTTCGCGCAGCATGACGCAAGAAGTAGTAGAGCGCGTTCATGATGCCCAGGCGCGGATTGACGAACTCAATCATGGTATTAGCCAGATCGGGCGAGTGACGTCCGAAATCCGGGCGCTGGCAGACCAGACCAATCTACTGGCACTCAATGCGGCGATCGAAGCCGCCCGCGCCGGCGAACAGGGCCGTGGCTTCGCGGTGGTCGCCGATGAGGTACGCAAACTGGCGGAACGCACAGCAACAAGCACGGTAGATATCACCGCGTCCATTCAGCTGGTGGTGCAGCAATCTCAGGCTGCGCTGACAGCCATGCACCTGGCAACACGGCATGTGGAAGACAGCGTCAGTGCCATTCACCACAGCAGCGAAGCCCTGGCGGCGATCAAAGACTCCAATGCCGAAGTAGCCCAATCATCCACTGTGATTTCAGAAATGGTCTGCCAGCAAAGCCAGGCCTCCAGCGAAATGGCCCAGCACATGGAAAAGATCAGCGTGCTGACCGATGGCAATCGGCATAGCGCTGAGCGTGCCACCGAATCCATGCGCACTCTGGCTGGCACCGCCCAGGACCTCCATGCGCTGGTCAGGCATTTTGAGGGCAATCTGTGACATTGCGCAGCCGGCTGCCGGCGCTGCGGGTCTGACCTTGCCGGCTGCGCTGTAAGCCGGCAAGGGCTTACTTTGGATTCGCCGAGGCGGGGTTTACTAGCGGGCCTATACACCGACAAACGGCTGCAGGTGGCTATTTCAGTGGTTTACCCTGGCTGGCGGGTGTGCTCAGACCCCGCGATAAACCTCGTTTCCAGTCATTCATTAGAACATGGTTATTTTATAAATTTACACTAGACGTGCGGATGCATTAATTTACAAGTAAGCATTGTATAATTTCCTCGACTTGAAAGAGGAAGTCATCCAGCGGCATCTGGAATGCTTCCCGTAACCTGTGTCGGCGCTTTTTGAAAACGCTGGCATTTCAGTTTGTTAGGGAAACCAAGGAAATATCATGATACATAAGCGCTTCGCGATCGCGGCTGCCACCGCGATCATGTTATCGGCTGCCGCCGCACATGCTTCGGTGACCACTCTGCCAGACTCTGCCCTCACCCCTTCCACGTCTTATTTCACCGACAACCTCGGTTCGCTGGCCATGACCCCCAATGATGATGGCTCCAGCAGCCTGATCAACCTGGGCTTCAACTTCACCTTGTACGGCACGACCTACAACAGCTTGTACATCAACAATAACGGCAACGTTACCTTTCTGAATGCCTTGGGGGCCTACACGCCGACCGGGCCAACAGGGGTGAATGTACCCATCATTTCACCTTACTTTGCCGATGTGGATACACGTGGCACTGGTACCGTCTCTTACCGGGATGATGGCAGCGCACTGTATGTGACCTGGGATCAGGTGGGCTACTTCGGCATCCATACCGACAAACTGGACAGCTTCCAGTTGGTCTTGCGTGCCGACGGCTCGGTCATCCCGGCCGGTGAGGGCCAGATTGGCTTTTTCTACAAGGACATGGGCTGGACTACCGGTGACGCCAGTGGTGGCACCGGCGGCTTTGGCGGCTCGCCTGCGGCGGTAGGTTTTGGCAACGGTAATGGTGATGCGCAGGTGTTGTTTTCTTCGCAAGCCAGCAACATCAACCAGATCGTGGACAATAGCCATATCTGGTTCAACATCACCAATGGTGGCGGCGTAGTGGTCGTGCCTTCCGTGCCCGAGCCAGAAACCTGGGCACTGATGGGGATGGGTGTGGTTGGGTTGATTGGCGCCGCAGCCCGCAAACGCCGTGCTGGCAAGCCGTCAGCACCGGATCAGATGGCTGCTGCCTGAACCGGAACAGCCCCATCTGTGATTTGAGTGATAAAACAATGCCGCCCTTCAGGGCGGCATTGTTATTTGTGCTGCCTGTTTATGGCTGTACCGGCGCGGTCACCTTTTTGGGGGCGAATTTGAGTTCACTGACCAGCACGCCAGCCACAATCAGCGCGCCGCCCAGAATAGCCAGCGCTGGCAGGCGATCACCCGCAATACGGCCAACAACGCCACCCCAGACGGGCTCACCGGCGTAGATCACGGTGGCGCGCGTTGGCGAGACGGTTTTCTGGGCCCAGTTCATGGTGAACTGAATCACCATACTCATCACGCCCATGACCAGCACTGGTAAAGCCCAATACCAGGAAAAAGGCGGAATGGCTTCACCGGCAATCGGCATGCTTAACAGCGCCAGCCCGCCAGCAACAAGCAATTGCACCACCGTCACGCGGCGGCTATCCACGCGGCCCGCAAAGCGGCCGATGAGCAGGATTTCGCCAGCGACAGCCACCGCACACAGTAATGTGGCGATTTCGCCCGGGCCAAAACTCAGTGATCCAGCTTGCGGGCCGGACAGGCAGATCAAGCCTGTAAACGCCAGGATGATCCCCAACCAGCTCATCAGATGGGGCGGTCGCCCCATCACCAACCATTGCACCAACGGCACCATAGGCACATAAAGCGCCGTGATAAATGCGGACTGGCTGCCGGTAATGGTTTGCAAACCATAGGTTTGCAGGCCGTATCCCAGAAAGATGGATGTCCCGATCAGAAAACCCGCCCACAGTTCACGCCGGGTCAGGCCACGCAGGTGCCCACGGCACAGCGCCAGACTCAGCAACCCTGCCCAGCTAAAACGCAGGCCGACAAAAAACAAGGGCCCGGCGTGCTGCATGGCAAGGTGAACCACAAAAAAGGTACCACCCCAGAAGACGGTAACCAGAATCAGCGCCAGTTCCTGGCGGCTGGGTAAAAGACTGAATGATTTCATGGAGATAACGCGGCTGACGGTCTGCCCGACCATGCTGGACGATACGGGCTTTGTTTGATGTGTGGCAATGCGTGTTTACCGTAACACGGGGCGGCCACAAAAACAAAAAGGGAGCACAGTGCTCCCTTTTCGGTCGGTGGCCCGTAAACGCTCAGAAACTGACCGCCGCGTTCACGCTGACCGTACGCGGATCGCCCGCCTTGACGTAATTGGCGTACTGGAATTCCCAGTATTCGCGGTTAGCCAGATTGTCGATGCCGGCGCGCAAGGTGTAGTCATAGGCACCGGCACGCAGATTGTAGACCGCGCCCAGATTAAACACTGCGTAACCCGCGGCGTTCAGGCTGCCCGTCGGGGTGACCATGGTATTGCCGGTGTATTTGCCATCCAGCCCAACCTTCAACCCCGGCACGCCAGCCACCTTGTATTGTACCTGGCCGGCGGCAATGAATTCCGGCGCACCGGCGACGCGGTTGCCGCGATTGCTGCTGCCTTCGCCATACCAGGTTTTCAATCCCATCAGGCTGCCGCCGACTTCCCATTGCGGGTTGACGCGCCAGGTGCCCGCCAACTCAACGCCCTGAAAGACCGACATGCCGTCTTGCACGTAGACATTGTCGGCATTGCCATATTCGGCGCCGCGTTCAATCCGGAACAGCGCGGCAGTGGTGCTGAACACGCTGGAGTCATGCTTGAAGCCCAGTTCGTACTGTTTACTGCTCAGCGGTTTGAGCATTTCGCCGGCGTTGGCGTAGGTGCTGGCGACCGTCGAGCCCTGTTCCAGCGATTCTACATAGCTGGCATAGGCCGTTGTGGCGGGGTTGAACTTGTACATCAGCGCGACCGTCGGGCTGGTCACGCCGTTTTTGTCGTAAGCGCCGGTGCTTGCCCCGCTGGTGTTGAACGAATTCTGTTCGTAGTTGGTATAACGCAGGCCAGCCAGCACAGACCAATGCTCGCCAAAACCGAGGGTATCGCTGGCAAACAGGGCTTTCTGGGTGATATCGCTGTCGTGGTAGGTCGTCAGTCCGGCCAGGTCGCCCATGCTGTTGCTGTTGGCGGCGTAGATATTGCCCGTGCCCAAAAGACCGTAGAACGCATTGGCACCGTAGTAATTGGCCTGTTGCTGCCAGGACGCACCCGCCGTGATCTGGTGGCTGACCGCGCCGGTCTGCACCTTGCCCTCGGCCATGGCATCCCAGTAATTGAAGCGATTGGCTTCTTTGCCAATCCAGCGATAGTCGCTGTAACCGCCAGAGGCATCAGTCAGGTACAGCGTGCTCTCGTTACGGTCCCGCGTAGATTCGCTGTAGCTGTAGCGGGTAGAGAGGCGCCAGTCTGGTGTGAGCTGATATTGCAAACCTGCGGTATACAGTTGCAGGCCGGTGTACAGATGCTGGCCGTCACTATTGAGATTGTTGGTGTCGCCAGGCACCGTGCCCGGCATGCTGCTGCCCTGGTAGGTGGCAAAGCTTAGCGAGGCTGGCTGGTTATCCGACCGGCGTTGCTGGTACAGCATATTAAAGTAGCTGGACAAGCGATCGTTGATCTGGGCATCCAGCGCCACCGAGACCGAGTTGCGGTTGGTGTGGCCCCCGGTGACGGTGTCGCCACCTTCATGGGTGTAATTGACGCGGGCACCAAACATGTTGCCTTCGCCAAAGCGCTGACCAAAATCGGCGTGTTCGCTCAGTACGCTGTCGTTGGTGTAACCCACATCGATACTGCGCACCGGTGTGCCTTCGGCCTTTTTGGTCACATAGTTGACCACGCCACCCGGCGCACCAAAGCCATACATGAAGCCCGACAAGCCCTTGAGCAATTCGACATGATCAAACTGTTCGTAAGGCAGATTCACGCCATAGCCAATAAACGGCAGGCCATCGATCTTGTAGCCGTTCTGCCAATCCAGCTGCAGCCCGCGCACGGTCAGGTAACTGGCCCAGGCGCTGTTGGCGTCGCTGTTATCCGAGACAGAGGCATCTGCCGCAAAAATGTCGCCCAGCTTGCGCACCTGGCGATCGGCCATGTCCTGCCCGCTCACTACGGTTTGCGAGAACGGGGTATCGATCACCTTGCGTGAGCCCAGCGCGCCACTGGTTGAGGGTGTGGCCAGCTCGCTTTGCTGTTGCTCTGCCGTGACGTTGACTTCCGGCAAGGCGGTGGCGTCATCGGCAAAAGCCGGCGCGGCAAAACTCAGCAAGATGGCGGTGGAAAACGGACAAACAAGGCTGGCGCAGGGCGTTCTGACCCAACGGAGGCGGGAATTCATATTGATTTTTCTTGATCTGTGCGGTTAATAAATTGCGCACATGTTAATGCGAATTATTCTCAATATCAATTTTTTAATATATCAGCGCTGATACAAACCAGGAGCGTGATCGATCGCTGGCGGCTGATCGGGTGATGCAAAGGCGGCTTAGCGGGAGTGGGAACCGTGTTCCTGGCGGGCGTGTTCGGCTTCGTTGTACAGCACCACATGGTTGCGCCCATTGCGCTTGGCTTGATAGAGCGCCAGGTCGGCGTTCTCCATCAATTGCTGGGTAGTTAGCCCTGGTGTCAGCGTGGACACACCCGCACTGAACGAGGCGTGGAAGGTGCTGCTGTTGCCGTTCTGCGGGAAGGCGCAAAACTGCAGGCGTACGGCATCAATAAAGCGGGACGCCAATACGGGGGCAATGCCCGGCAGCGCCACGCCAAATTCCTCGCCGCCATAACGGCCAATCAGTGCCTGGCCTGGCGCCGTGTGACGCAAAATGCGCGCCAGACTCTGGATCACATAATCGCCAGTCAGGTGGCCGTATTCGTCATTGACCGACTTGAAGTGATCAATATCGATCATGGCAAACGTCAGGTGATCGCCATTGCGTGCGCAAGTCTGGATGGCCTGGTCCAGATGCTCTACCAGCGTGGTGTGGTTGAGCAACAGCGTCAGGCTATCCCGCGTCATCCACTGACGCAGGCGCCGGTAACGCTCACAGGTAATGGTGACGGCCGCGACCAGTTCTTCTGGTGGCGTGTCTTTGACCAGAAAATCATCCCCACCCATGCTGCGCGCCACCAGTTGCTTGTTACGGCTGACTTCAGTGGAGAAAAAGATAATGGGTATCCCGTCAAAGCGCGGCTGCTGGCGAATGATGTGCGCCATTTCGTTGCCTGAACACTCTGGCATATAGACATCCAGAATGACGATTTCCGGGCGATGCCGATCCATCATCAGCAAGACATCCAGCGGGCTGCGCGTCTTGAATACTTCCATGCCCGCGCCGTGCAGCACTTTGTATAGCCAGTGCAACATGGCTTCAGAATCGTCGACCACCAGCACCCGGAACGGCTCTGGCCGGCGTTGATCCAGCAGTTCATCCAGCCGCGCTACCAGCTTTTGCAAGGGTAGCGGGCGCGCGACAAAATCGGTAATCCCCAGACGCAGCAAGGCAATCTGGCGTGAGACCGACTCACCGGTAGATGACAAAAACAGCGGCCCCTTGCTCAAGCGCTTGATCAAAGGGACATGAAACTCTAAATCCAGCCCTTCGGTCTGGGCATCCAGAATCACCGCAAACGGCGGCTTGCCATGCATGGCAGCCAGGAGGGCCGTGGCGTGGTCGAACACAGTGGTTTCGAAACCGAACACCACCAGTTGTTTATCCAGCGGGGCAAGGTCAGACTCCCGCCCGGTCAGCAGGTAAACAGCGGTAGAAGGGGATGTTTCTGTATGCAAGCCTGGACTCCGCCACGCCGGGCTGGATAAGCACGAACGCGGGCTGTGTTGAATTATGAACTTAGCATAGGCTAGGCCCCAGGTTCTGGTATATCACGCCGGGCGTCGTATTAAAACATCGTGACAGCCCGGTTACACGCGCAACGCCGTCCCCATGTCAGACGCAGTTGACATACCTGCTGGCCAATCAACACAAAAAGAAATATCAACCATAATTAATATTCTTTTATGAAATAAAAACAACACCCTATAGTCGCAGAGATCAACCATGCACCGTGGAAGGTCATGTCCATACGACTTCGCGATTTCTCTGCCGAATGGCCCACCTGGCTGCTGCTGGCTGTGATCTATACCAGCTGGCTGCTACTGGCCCTGTTTGCGCGGGCCCTCAATCCGTGGCTCTGGCACGGTGCCATGACGCTGGTCGTGGCCTGGTACATGAGCCTGCAGCACGAGTTGCTGCACGGCCACCCTACCCGCTCGGCACGGGTCAACCGCTGGCTGGGCCTGGCGCCGTTGGCCGTGTGGTATCCCTACGATCTGTATCGGCAGACCCATCTGGCGCACCACCGTGAAGATCACCTGACCTACCCGGGGATTGATCCGGAAAGCAACTACCTGGCTCCGGCGTTGTTTGATCGCTTGCCATGGCTGCTGCAACCAGCGCAACGCGCCAGTCGTACCGCATTCGGCCGGGTCTTGATCGGGCCGGTGTTTGCGATTATCGCGCTCGCCCACCAGGCAACCTCTGCGCTATGGCATGGCCCGGCTGGCGGGCGGCGCCTGTGGTTGTGGCACGGCCTTGCTGTACTGGCCTTGCTGCTGTGGCTGGATCGGATTTGCGCGGTGCTGGCCTGGCGTTATCTGCTTGGCGTGGCATGGCCGGCGTTGGGGCTGGCCATGTTGCGCTCGCTCTATGAGCACCGCCCCGCCGCGGTACCGGCGCATCGCGTGGTGATCAACGAAGCAGGCTGGTTCTGGCGGCTGTTATATCTGAACAACAATTACCATGCCGTCCACCACGCTCATCCAGCGCTGCCGTGGTACCGCATCGGCACCGTCTACCATGAAGATCGCGCCGGTTATCTATTTCGTAATGGCGGTTTTCTGGTACCAGGCTACGGTTATTTGCTGCGCCATCACGCGCTGACGCCTGTCGACCCTCCGGTGTACCCCGCGCTGCGTGTTGGCGTATAAACACATTCCATCTTGCCCGACTGCTGTTTTTACCGGCACAGGCGCGTCCAGGTGACTAACCTTAAGCCTGTATCCATTGAAGGAAGACCCATGAATTTGCGAGTTTGCCGCGCCGTATTGGGCACCGTGCTGGCGGTGTGTCTATCTTTGGCCCAGGCCGATAGCGCAGTGCGTGTCGGCTCCAAGATCGATACCGAGGGCTCTTTGCTGGGTAATCTGATCTTGCAAGTGCTGGAGGCCAAAGGCATCAAGACGGAAAACAAGATCCAGCTGGGCACCACCAAAGTGGTCCGTAGCGCCATCACAGCCGGGGAGATCGATATCTATCCGGAATACACCGGCAACGGTGCGTTTTTTTTCTCGGACGAAAAAAACCCGGCCTGGCGTAACGCGCAAGCGGGTTACGACAAAGTAAAAACGCTGGATTTGCAGAAAAACAAACTCGTCTGGCTGACACCCGCCCCGGCCAATAACACCTGGGCCATTGCGGTACGCAAGGATGTCGCCAGCGCCAACAAACTCAAATCCCTGGCTGATCTGGGTAAATGGGTCAATGGTGGCGGCAAGTTCAAGCTGGCGGCCTCCGCCGAATTCATTGAACGCCCGGATGCGCTGCCCGCTTTTGAAAATGCCTACGGCTTCAAACTCAAACAAGACCAGTTGCTGACTCTGGCCGGTGGCGACACCACGGTGACCATTAAAGCGGCCGCCGAACAAACGTCTGGCGTAAATGCCGCGATGGCCTATGGCACGGATGGCCCGGTGGCCGCGCTGGGACTGGTGACGCTGGAAGACCCCAAGGGCAGCCAGCCCATCTATGCGCCCGCGCCCATCGTCCGGGCCGATGTGCTGACCAGATATCCAGGCATCAAGGATGCGCTGGCTCCGGTATTTCAGAGTCTGGATAGCCGCACCTTGCAAACCCTGAACGCAAAGATTGCTATTGAAGGGCAGGATGCCAAAAAAGTTGCGGCGGATTACCTCAAACAAAAAGGCTTCGTGAAGTAAGTGCGGGCCAGTCTTGTCCACAACCGGGTGTTGTTATTGCTGTGGCTGCTGGGGGCACTGGCCGCCTGGCAATGGCCACTCTTTACCCATGCGCCCAACCGGCTGGTCACGGGCGTTGGCATCGGGTTTGTCACGGGCATGGCGGGCTGGCATGCGCTGATCCTGATCCCGGCCGCTGTGTTGGGGCTGGCCGCGTTCTTCCCCCCACGTCGCGTCAGAGAGTTCACCGTGCTCCTCGCTTGCGCGGCCTGGCTGGCGGGCCTGCTGGCGGTGGGTGGCCATGTGGCGCACACCCTCGCCATGACGGATTCCAGTTATAGCCGAACCTCATTTGGCGGTGGCACCTGGGCTCTGTGGGCGTTGGGCTGGCTGGCGGCGGCAGACGCGCTGGGGCGGCTGAAACTGAACCCGCGCGACATGGTACTGGTGGCATTGGCCGTCTTGGCCCCAAGCGTGTTGCTACTGTTTTCCGGCGCGCTGGCTGAACTGTCGGTGCTCAAGGAATACGCCAATCGCCAGGATGTATTTGATGCTGCGTTGACCCGTCACCTGGCCATCGTGGCAGCCACCCTGGTTCCTACCCTGTTGATTGGCATTCCGCTGGGTGTCGCGGCCTTTCGCCGCGCCGGGCTGCGCGGGCCGTTGTTTTCGGTGCTTAACATCATCCAGACCATTCCTTCTATTGCCTTGTTCGGGTTGTTGATTGCGCCGCTGGCGGCGCTCGCGGCTCATGTCCCCGTGCTGGCGCAACTGGGCATCAGTGGCATTGGTGTCACGCCAGCCGTGATTGCGCTCACGCTCTATTCTTTGTTACCCATGGCCCGCAGTACCACCGCCGGGCTGGAGCAAGTCCCCGCTGCGGTAGTGGAGGCCGCGCGCGGTATGGGCTTGTCGCGCCGCCAGGTGTTCTGGCAGGTGGAAGTCCCCCTGGCCTTGCCGGTACTCCTCTCTGGTCTGCGCATCACCACCGTGCAAGCCATTGGCCTGACCACCGTCGCCGCGCTGATTGGCGCCGGTGGTTTTGGCGCGATCATGTTTCAGGGCTTGCTCAGCAGCGCGCTGGATCTGGTGTTGTTGGGCGCCGTGCCGGTGATTGCGCTGGCCATTGCAGCAGATGCGATGTTCAAACTGTTGGTGTCACTACTGGGAGCACGCGGGCAATGATCCAGTTTGAGCAGGTCAGCAAACGCTTTGGTGATTTTGTCGCCGTGGATAACTTGTCTTTGCGGCTGGCCGATGGTGAATTCACTGTGCTGATCGGCCCCTCAGGCTCAGGTAAATCTACCACGCTCAAGATGATTAACCGGCTCGTCGAACACGATCAGGGCCGCATTCTGTTTGCAGGGCAGGAAATCCGCAGTTTCCGCGAAGAAGACCTGCGCCGCCGCATGGGTTACGCCATCCAGTCGATCGGGCTGTTTCCACACTGGACGGTGGCACAAAACATTGCCACCGTGCCGGCGCTGCTTAAATGGCCCAAGGCGCGCGTAGCGGCACGCGTGGAAGAACTTCTTCAGTTGTTGGGGCTGCCACCGGCCGAATTCAGTCAGCGTTACCCGCATCAACTGTCGGGTGGCCAGCAACAACGCGTGGGTGTGGCACGGGCACTGGCAGCAGACCCGGAAGTCTTGCTGATGGATGAACCCTTTGGCGCGCTCGACCCGGTAACCCGCAGCGCGTTGCAGGCAGAAATCGCGCGCATTCATCAGGTTTCTGGCAAAGCCATCGTGCTGGTCACCCACGATATTGATGAGGCACTGCTACTGGCGGACCGCATTGTCATGCTGGACGGCGGCCGCATTGTGCAAGACGGTACCCCACGGCAGATTCTGCTGGAGCCCGCCTCTGACTTTGTCAGCCACTTTGTGGGCCGCAGCGAAGTCGGCCTTAAACTGTTGGCGCTGGATCAAGTGTCCAGCCGCATGCGCCAGGATCAACAGGCTACCGGCCCGGCCATTATCGCCACCGCCACCCTGCGTGAAGCGCTCTCAGCCTTGATCGCCAGCCGCGCGGCACAACTGCCGGTGGTGGATGAACACGGCCAGACCATCGGCAGCATCCATGTGACTGATCTGCTGGATGTCGCAGCATGAGCCAGCCGCCTGCCGCTCGCCACTGGTGGCTGGACCCGCTTTGCTGGTCCACGTTATTGCTACTGGCGTTAACGTTTGGCATGTCTCATCTGGGGCCGCTGTTTCATGCGCTGTTCCCGGAACAAGAACGCCCGCTGTATGAACAAGCATCTTTTCCGTCGCTGGTGCTGGCCCATATTGTGATTGTCGGTATCTCCAGCGCCATTGCCGTGATCCTGGGTTGTGGCGCCGGCTTGCTGGTCACACGGCCGGCTGGTCGGGACTTTCGGCCACTGCTTGAAACCGTGGTGGCCATTGGCCAGACTTTCCCGCCGGTCGCAGTATTGGCCGTGGCCGTGCCTTTGATTGGTTTTGGGCTGACCCCGGCACTGATCGCCCTGGCGCTGTATGGTTTATTGCCCGTCGTTCAGAGCACCATTGCCGGGCTGGAATCCGCCCCCCAGGCGGCCCTGGAAGCCGCACGCGGGCTGGGCATGAGCCGCCGGCAACTGCTCTGGCGGGTTGAACTACCCTTGGCCTTGCCGGTGATCCTGGCCGGCGTGCGCACCTCGGTCATCATCAATATTGGCACAGCGGCCATTGCTTCCACGGTGGGGACGCCCACACTGGGTTCACCCATTATTGTGGGCTTGAGCGGCTTTAATACTGCCTATATTGTAGAAGGAGCCCTGCTCGTGGGGCTGCTGGCGGTCGTGACTGATCTGGCATTTGAGCGCTTGATGATCTGGTCACAACCATGGCGACTGGCACCGCACCGTCGCCCCATAACAAGCGCATCGCCCGCCAGTGCGCAAATGGATAGAGGCCGAATATGAAGGTTTCGTTGCCCATGTATTTTGCCGGGCCGGGGGACACTGCACGATTATGGCAGGCGCTCAAAGCAGAACTGATCAATCACGAAATCACCGGCGCACCGGAAGAAATCACCTGGCCGGATCTGCTCGTCGAACACTGGCTGGACCCTGAGTTACTGTTGAGTCAGACGTGTAGTTATCCGCTCATGACAGTACTGAAAGACAAGGTGCAAAGCGTTGGTTATTTCCATTACGACGCCGACGGTTGTGATGGCCCGTTTTATTGCAGCATGCTGGTGGTGCGCGATACTGACAAACGCATCAGTCTGACCGATTTCAGAGGGGCCACGGTGGCCTATAACAGCCGGGATTCTCACTCTGGCTACAACAGCTTGCGCGCGCTGATTGCGCCGTTATCCGTCGGTGGTCAGTTCTTTGGCCGAGCTGTCGCTACGGGCAGTCACGCCCGCTCCATTGAGTTTATCCGCGATCAACAAGCCGATATCGCCGCCATTGATTGCGTCACACTGGCGCTCCTGCAGCGGCATCAACCTGAGGCGGTGACCGGCATCCGCATCGTGGGGCAAACGGCCCCATCGCCCGGATTGCCGCTGATTACCGCCCTTGCTACCTCGCCAGATCAGCTGTGGATGATGCGCCTTGCGCTGGCGCACGCCTGCGCCAACCCGGATCAGGCGGCCGCACTGGCCCCGTTCGGTATCACCGGCTTTAGCGTATTGCCTGATTCTGTGTGCAATGTGGTGGCAGAAATGGAACAGGAAGCCGCCGATTACGGCTATCTGCAGTTGTGACAACGGCGGGCCTGCTGGCCCGCCGTCACTGGCTCGCCCCTGATCAGGCGGATGTGGAAATCGAGGTACCGGTCGTACTGCTCGACGTCGTGCCGGCAGCGCTACTGGATGACGCACTGCTACCGTCCGCGTTCTTGGGGTTGATAACCGCATTGACGTCGTCATCGGTCAAGCTGACATCCCCTTGCGGAATACCGTTCTGCGACCATTTATCCAGCTCGTTCATGATCACGTCATGCGTCTGGTTGCTGATATCCGGCAGCTTGCCGCCAAAGAACTGGGCCGCGCTGTCAAAACCTTGTTGAATGGCGTCTTTCAGCTGCGCCAGTTTGGTCGGGTCGTTGCCCGCTGCCGCCTTGGCAAAGTTCAGAATCCGGTCAGCGGTATTTTTGATCCCGAACTCGCCATCCGGCGAGATCGCTTGCTTGGCCGCTTCAACGGTCTGCGGATCTGCACTGAGCTTTTGCTCACCGCTCACCACCTTGGACCAGGTCAGCCCCTGCTGCTTGAGCATGTTGCCCAGCATGTCGATAAACTGCTGCACCTTCTGGTTGGACTGATCGATCATCGAGGCCAGATCAGTTGGCGTACTAGTCGATGACGTACCGTCCGTCCCATCTGTACTGGTGGTAGAGCTGTCACCGCTGCTGTCGGTACTGGCACCGGTGGTCTGTGCCTTGCGCGGGTCGGTATAGGTCAGGCTTACTGTGGTTTGCGAGTACTCAAACGTAACGCTGTCTTGTGGCACCTGCAGATCCATCGGCGTCGCCGTCAGCGAGCTATCCGGCTCTTGCACGATCTGGCTGGCGCTATTGGTCGCGTTATTGTTGATATTGCTTTGCTGAGTGGCCTGATTGCTCAGGCCGGTGGCGGTGATGGCCATAGGTGTTCTCCTTTCGAGGCTCGCACAATCGGCACGGCAAGCCTTGCGTAAAACAATTCACCCGGTAATGAGTTTGCTGGCAACGCGGGTGACACGGGCCAGCATATGGCGTCTATCCCGACTTTTCGGCCGGTTTGCCTGAATCTTGATGCTGTTGCGTTGATTGGGCCGATACGTGGTAAACATCGGCCCGGCCAACATTACTGGAAGGCCACTTCGGCAAAGCTGCGCAATTTGCGACTATGTAATTGATCGACGCCCTGTTCACGCAACAGTTCCATGGCACGAATACCGATCCTCAGATGCTGATCCACCCGCTCCCGGTAAAACTGGTTGGCCATGCCAGGTAACTTGATCTCGCCATGCAGTGGTTTGTCACTCACACACAGCAAAGTGCCGTAGGGCACGCGAAACCGGAAACCGTTGGCCGCAATGGTGGCGCTTTCCATATCCAGCGCCACGGCGCGGCTCTGGCTAAAACGGCGCTGCGGACGGTTATCCGGCAGTAGCTCCCAATTGCGGTTATCAGTGCTGGCAACCGTCCCCGTTCGCATGATGTGCTTGAGCTCAGGCCCTTTCAGCAGCGTCACGTCCGACACGGCGGCTTCCAGCGCAAGCTGGATTTCTGCCAGCGCCGGAATCGGCACCCACAGCGGCAGGTCTTCATCAAGCACATGGTCTTCACGCACATAACCGTGTGCCAGCACGTAATCGCCCAGTTGCTGGGAGTTGCGCAAGCCGGCGCAGTGCCCAAGCATGATCCAGGCATGCGGGCGCAGCACAGCAATGTGGTCGGTAATGGTTTTGGCATTAGCCGGGCCCACACCGATGTTCACCATGGAAATACCACTCCGATCCGCCCGGATCAGGTGATAAGCCGGCATTTGCGGCAGCCGTGGCGGCGCAGCACCCAGCGCATCGCCCTCTTCTGCCGACAGGCCCACCCGCCGGGTGATCACATTGCCAGGCTCCACAAAGGCAATGTAATCGCTGTTGGGGTCATTCATGCTCTCCTGCCCCAGCCGGATGAACTCATCAATGTAGAACTGGTAATTGGTAAACAGCACAAAGTTCTGGAAATGCTCCGGCACCGTACCGGTGTAATGGCGCAAGCGATGCAGCGAGTAATCAATCCGTGGTGCGGTAAACAAGGCGAGCGGTTGCGGCTCTCCCGGGCGTGGATCGTAAGTGCCATTGGCAATACCGTCATCCATGGCAGAGAGATCCGGCAGGTCGAACATATCGCGCATCAGTTGCCGGCGTGCCGGGCTGAGCGTGCCTTCAATATAATCATGCTCGGCAAACGAAAAATGCACCGGGATGGGCTGAGAACTGGTACCGATTTCCAGCTCGCAATCGTGATTTTGCAGCAGCAGCCGAAACTGCTCCTGATAGTAATCCGCGTACAGATCAGGTCGAGTCAGGGTAGTTTCGAAATAACCAGGCCCCGCGACAAACCCGAAGCTCAGATGGGCGCTATCGGCTTCGTTGGATCGCGCCACCGTATCGGTCTGAATGCGCACAAACGGGTAGCAAGCGCGAACGTGTCCGCCCAGGTCTTCGCCCGTCACAAAGCGCTGCATGGCATCGCGCAGGTGATTGACACTGCTGTCATAAATCAGCTTCACCTGCGCCAGCGCGGCCGCCGGATCGGTGTAGCGAGTGGGGGCAATAAATCTGGGCAGATAAGGCAGGGAACGGGAACTCATGCAGGCGCATCCACTAGACGACAGACAGAAATGCCGCACGTGACCGGGCGGCGGGCATGCCAGTGAGTCTAACGCATTGCTTATGACATTTACGAATCGCTAGTGATAGCGCACCGGCCCCAAGGCGGCGTACATGGCGGAATAAGGAATCAAATTCGCCATCCGCGGCCGGGCAGCCCCATCGCACAGCGCGCGGAAATACCAGACCCGCGCCACAAAATGGCGCCCTTCCGGGATCAAGTCTTTGCTTTCCAGCAGATCACCATTGATGATCATGCGCGCTAGCGGTTCGTAGGCGCCAGCATAGCCTTGCCGGGCGGCCCGCAACATGAAAACCGCCGCCATTGCTTTATCTGTTGGTACGCCATGACCACGCACATATGCCACCGCCAGATTGAAACTCGCCCGGGCCAGGCCCGCGCGGGAAAGGTATCTAAAGCTTTCCAGCGCGCAGTGGCGCTCGTCCGGGTCTGTGCTTTGCAACATACGGCTCGCAGACCGGAACAACTCCAGATTTGTGGGCGTGATCGCCCTTTCGTTTGCACCCATCACAACGCATAAGCCCAAGAGTGATTGAGCTTTAAATTTATGCAAACGAAATGAATGGGGATGGGCGGCTGATCAACGGCAGCGCAGGACACGCTGTTTGCTGCCTTGCGGCGCACGCAAAGCAAAACGCCCGTACAGTTCTCTGTACGGGCGCTTTCTATGGGGTGTCTGGCAATGTCCTACTTTCACACGGGTAATCCGCACTATCATCGGCGCTAAGTCGTTTCACGGTCCTGTTCGGG
>JASLES010000010.1 GCA_030151005.1 Silvimonas sp. | reverse complement strand
CTGGGGTCTCCCTCCACTCCTTCGGCGCTGGGCTTTTATGGGGAGAAAAGTCAAAAACAACCCCAACTGCAACTGCAATTCAACACGCATCTCACTGACTCGTCATTCCGGCCTTGAGCCGGAATCCAGCTGCGATATATGCCTGCCGCTCAAGACAATTCAAAGCAGTCGCGGTCATCCTCCGCAGGCAGCCCGTTGGGCTGCGGGCTGGATTCCCGCCTCCGCGGGAATGACGAAGTGGTGAGCAAGGTAAATCATCCTTGCAAGCAGACGATTTGCGGGGTTGGGGTTGGTTTGGGTTGGTTTTTGATGTTGCCGTTGCTTTTGACGTACCTCCCCTCCGGCAGTGCCGAGCATCGCAGCGGGACCCGGGAATTCGGCGAGGGGTGTCTGAGCGAAGCGAGTTCCCGAGCCTGCCGGGCCACGCGAGAAGCGCAGGGAACCCGCGTAGCGGGCGCTGTCGCAGGGGTCGCCTTTCTTTGGTTACTTTCTTTGGCGAAGCAAAGAAAGTAACGTGCTCCGGCCACTGCCGGTATCCAAAACAACCGCGCCAAAGGCGCTAACAGCGGTTCAAGGTTTTATAGCCGCCGCAAAGGTGGATTGTCGCTTCGTTCCGAATCCACCCTACAGCTAGCACTCCGCATTTCGATAGCCCCGCCGCCAGGCTAAAATACCTCACCCCCACCCCGCCGTCGGCACAAGCAAAACCATGAACAGCCCCCGCAAAGCCCCCACCTTTGAAACCATCAGCATTACCGGCCCGGTCGGCCAACTGGAATGCCTGAAACTGGAATCCGCCCTGCCAGAAACCCGTGGTATTGCGCTGGTGGCCCACCCTAACCCGCTGGAAGGCGGCACGTTCACTAACAAGATCGTCACCACCCTGGCCAAGACCCTCTCCCGGTTGGGCTACGTTGCTTACTGCCCCAACCTGCGCGGCGTCGGCAACTCGGAAGGCGAGCACGCCTACGGCAAGGAAGAACCCAACGACATGGCCGCCGTGCTGGCCCATGCCCGGGCAGAAAATCCCGGCGTTACGGGGCTGGTGTTGTCGGGGTTCTCTTTTGGCACCTATGTGCAATCGCAATTTCGCCTGCGCCTGGCAGACGATGAGGTCGAAGGCATGATCCTGATCGGCCCTTCCGTAACGCGCCAGGCGTTTCCTGATGTGCCGGCGGACACCATTGTCATTCATGGCGAGCAAGACGAAGTCGTTGATCTGCACCGCGTGTTTGAGTGGGCCCGTCCGCAACAACTGCCCATCATTGTCGTGCCTGGCGTCGGGCATTTTTTCCATGGCCGCCTAACGCAACTGGCGGATCTGGTCGATCGCGAATGGCGTATTCGCCTGATGTGATGCGCCCATGAACCTCGTTGCCGCGCATTTTCCGCAGTCCTGGCTGGTTGGGGCCTGGCTGATCGCAGGCGCACTGCTTGTGCGTTCTGCGGTGCGCGTGCCGTGGTTCAAACTGCCCCAAGCCGACATGACCTGCTGGTTTGGCGGCACGGTCGCCGTGTTGGTGGCCTGGCAAATGAAAGCCAGCCTGCAGCCGGGGCTGGCTTTTCATTTGATTGGGGCGGTGGCGCTCACGTTGATTGCCGGGCCGGATCGCGCACGGCTGGGCCTGGCCGTCGCATTGGCGGCAGATATCTATGACGGCCACGGTAACTGGGCCAGCATGGGTTTGTCCTGGTTGATCGTCGGTGCTATGCCCAGCACGCTGGCCTGGCAGGTGCTGCGCTTTGCCCAGAAGAAAATGCCGCTCAACTATTTCACGTACATCTTTGTGAACAGCTTTGCGGCCGGGGCGGTGTCGATGTGGTTGGTGGGTTTGCTGACTTGCGGATTGCTGGCTGCCGCTGGCGCGTATGACTTTGGTTTTCTGGTGGATGAACAACTGCCGTATTACTTTTTGATGGGCTGGCCCGAGGGGTTTACTACGGGCATCGTCATGACCTTGCTGGTGGTGTATTTCCCGCAATGGGTGGCGACGTTTGATGACGGGTTGTATTTGAAGGACAAGTAGCCGGGTAGTGTCTACGCGACATTAAACCTGGCGGCCCCGCGCTTCACCCTTTCCTGGCTCACCCTTCACGCATCAACTTCTTCCACCCCTCCAGTCCGATGCGCCGCATGGTCTCCATATTGCGTTCAAAAATCACGGATGCATCCGGAAACGCCGCCACCGCGCGTTCAATGCTGGCTTCGCGAATCAAATGCAGAATCGGGTATGGCGCGCGGTTGGTGTAGTTTTCGATGTCATCTGCGCCAGTGCCAGCAAACTGGTACTGCGGGTGGAAGCTGGCCAGTTGGTACTTGCCACGAAAACCCATCATGTCGACCAGTGCGTCAGCCTGGTGGATGAAATCGTTAAAGTCGAGGAAATCGGCAAACGCCTGCGGAAAGATCAGCAGCGTGGTATCTACGTCTGCTGGATCAGCGTCGTTGAGCTCAAGCAGGGCCATTTCCAGATCACCCTCCGCCGCATCGGCCGCCGTGGCGGCGCTGATCACGTAGCGAATCTGCTGTTTGACATGCACCGCCTTGGCAAAGGGGCACAGGTTCAGGCCGATAATGGCGCGCTCAAGCCAGCGGCGGGTGTCATCAAGAATAGGTTGGGTGTCGGCGGTCATGGTGTGCGGCATCTGGTTTGCAGCCGGCCATTTTACCCCTTCCCGCCGGCCAGGACCGGCAACCTGATCACGCTTTCTTTGCCGAGACCCACATGGTAACGGTCGCCAGCAGCACGATCTGGTCGTTGGTATCAATCACTTCGACCTGTACGGGCAGATTGAGCCCCGTGCCCCAATCGGCCGGCGTCTCTACCGTGGCAATGGCACGCAGGCTGGTTTCAGCCTTCTTCACGTACTCTACCGTCATACCCTTGGGAATCCAGCGGTGACTGGGCGGGATAGTCACATCCGTCATGGTGCCCGCCGCCAGTTCCGCCATATTGCACATGGCAATGGCATGAACGGTGCCGATGTGGTTCTGCACCTTGCGGCGTTTTTTGATAGAGACCTGAGCGCGGCCGGCCTGCAGTACATCAAAGCGCGGGCGAATGGATGCAAAGTAAGGCGCCTTGAAACACACCAGCCGGGAAAACAGCCACTTGCCGGCGGGCAGGCCGGAGAGTTTTTGCCACAGGTTCAAAAGTGCATTAGGGCGAGCCATGTTCGTGCCTTGTTGTGATTTATGGCCGCAGCATTTCACACATCGGCCCGGCTAACCAATTGGGGTGCGGCCTTAGCCTGGCGTTTGAAATCTGCCGGAATGCATTTGCAGCGTCACCCCGTTTTGGCACACTGGCGTTTTCCCCGCCCGCCCTGCTGCCATGGAACCCATCACCCACCTTGCCCGCTTGATCAAGAGCGCCAACCACATCGCCGTGCTTTCCGGCGCGGGCATGAGCACGGAGTCTGGCATTCCGGATTTTCGCTCCGCCAACGGCTTGTTCACCCAGAACCGCAGCTTTGCCGATGTGGTGTCGATTGATTATTTTCTGGATTCCCCAGATGGCTTCTGGGATGCGTTTCGCGACATTTTCAAACTGAAAATGGCGGGCCAGTACGAACCTAACGCGGGCCATCGTTTTCTGGCGTGGCTGGAACAACAAGGCAAACGTGTCAGCGTGCTGACGCAGAATATCGATGGGCTGCATCACAAAGCCGGTAGTACTGAAGTGCTGGAAATGCACGGCAGCCTGATGGGGGCCAGTTGTCTCTCCTGCGGCACGCAACACGATCTGGCCTGGGTGCAGCAACACGCCGTGCCGCTGTGCCGCAACTGCCAGCAGGTCATCAAGCCCGATGTGGTGTTATACGGTGAAGCCGTGCCGTTGATTGAACGCGCGTTTGATCTGGCAGTGAATGCCGATCTGGTGCTGGTCATGGGGTCGTCGCTGGAAGTGGGCCCGGTGAACATGATCCCGGTGGAGGCAGCGCGATTTAACGTGCCCTGCGCGCTGATCAATCTTTCTGACACCCGGCTGGACAGGTTCTTTGAGGTCATCATCCGCGCGCCCATCGGCGAGACCTGCACGGCGCTTCAGGCACAATTGGGCGCAATGTAAAAACCGGGTGCGAGGCGCCTGGCTACTCGGCCGGCGGCACAATATCCGCCAGCAAATGCACCGCCACGCCGGGCAAATACTGCTGCAACGCCTTTTGCACCCGCAATACGTGTGACAAACCCATCACCACCACCAGCCGCCCTGGTTGCGCTGCAACTGCGGCCACCAGCTCAACCACAGCCTGATTAATGCACAGCGCCCGCTGGCGGTAAAAGCTGGCCAGCGGCGCAAACGGGCCGGTGCACCAGTCGTAGAAGGTGATCCACCGCCCGGCGATCTCTAACGCTGGCCGGCTGTTCATGGCAAAGAGATCATCCCCCGCCAGAAATGGTGCCAGTTGCGCATTGTAGCTGGCATAAAACGCTTGGCCTGCTGCCGGCAAATCCGCACCGCCCAATTGTTCTGACAAGCTTTGTTGCTCCGCCAGGATGGCGGCAACCTGCGGGGCATCTCCCTCACCCAGCCAGTCAAAACCCTGTGCGATGGGAGCGTAGTCCTGCGCCAGTTGCACCATTTCCGGTGCATAGCGACCAGGATGCGCATCCGCTTGCGCCAGATCGGCCTGGCGGATTTCCAGCAGCAAACGGGCAGGCTGCAATTGCTGCAGTACGCCAGTCAGTTGCCGCACCATCAGGTTATGCGTATCGGGAAGATGGTTGGTGCCAATCAGAAAAACCTGCATGACGCCCCCAAGGCGGAATCAATCACCCAGTCTGGCAGAAATTGCCAGGCCCCTGCCATGCAGCAATACCGGCATAGGGCGGGGCTATTTGTATCATCGTGAAAATCAATTGCCCCGCGATTTGCGAGGGTGATGTGTATCAACGTGCCCCTCTCGCCTTCCACCTGATGATGCCAGGCATCCCCTGCATGCCTTGCCGGGGGACATTCTTTCAGGGAGCACAAACCAATGAAATTTCATTCAATCCTGCTGGCTGCCACCCTGGCGGCGGGCGTCGTCCATGCAAAAGAAGCAGTCAATCCGCTGACGGCGTTAATTGGCGTCTGGGAAGGCGATAAAGGCACAGACGTGGCGCCCGCGCAGAAAAGTACCGGCAAAACCGGCACCGCAGCGACTAGCCCTTATTTTGAAAGAATAGAAATTGCCCCAGGCCCCGGTGTGACCAACGCCAGTGAGCAAGACCTGGTGTCTGTGACTATCCGGCAAAGGGTTTGTCGCAAATCGGACAAACCGCAATTTCACGACCAGATGGGCTATCTGATCTGGGACCAGAAAAACAGCCACCTCATTTACGCTTTCTGTATCCCGCGCGGAGTGTGTGCCAGTGCGGAAGGCAAGTATGACAAACCTGGCGAATTCAATCTGAGCACCAGGTCTGCTTTTGCCGAAACGGATTTCATGAAAAAGAATGCCAAAACGGATAGCTTTGCCCTCAATATGAAATTGGGGGCGGATGGCACATTGAGTTATTCAGAAGTGACCGCCCTGACGATCTATGGCAAGCCCTTTACCCATGTGGATGGCAGTACCCTGAAAAAGGTCGCTGGCAACTGATACAGCCCAACCCGGCTTCGGCGGCCACGGTGTGTATAAGCAAAAAGACCCTCTGCCAGTGCAAGGGTCTTTTCATTGCAACTTCTGCGAGCCGGTTTCACGATCGGACAGAACCAACCATCAGGCTGCAGCGCGTAGCAAATCCAGCAGCGGGCCTTCAGCCAGCAAAGGTGCCAGCGGCACGTCAAAAGGGCCGGTCAGGGGCAGCCAGCGATATTCTTCAATTTCTGCCGCCAACCGGATGGGGCCGCTAATCTCGCCCATAAAGACATCCGCGCGCACGCGCCGGCCGGCCTCATTGGCGGCGACGCCTTCAAATGTCCCCAATGGCCGCAAACTGGCAGCATCCACCACGCATTGCAGTTCTTCAAAGATCTCCCGCGTCAGGCATTGCACGGCGGTTTCACCGGCCTCCGGCTTACCGCCAGGCAGCATGAAACGCTGTGTACCGCGTTTGCGCACGCACAGCATCAGACCATCCCGAATCACGGCAATGATGGCCACATGAATCACATCAGACATACCAGACAACCCACAAAGACGAGCCCCGCAGGATAACGCGAGCGCTAGTCATCCGCATCTACCGTGCCCTGGCCTGGCACGCCGGATAATCCACGCAGGAACGCCTTGCGCACGTCGCTCAGATGCCGACGCATGGCCGCGCGAGCGGTGGTACTGTCGCGCTGGATGATGGCATCCAGAATGCGCCGATGATCCTGGCTGGTGTCTTCAAACAACCGCTGCGTGACAAAGTGATCTTCAAAGCGGGCAAACATGGGGCTGGCGCGTTGATCCCACAATTGGGCAATCTGATGCACCAGCGCCTGGTTGCCGCTCATCTCGGCAATCTTCATGTGAAACCGACGATCGGCAGGCTGGATGTGGTGCAAACGCCGGTGTTCATCGGCAATTTCGCC
>JASLES010000005.1 GCA_030151005.1 Silvimonas sp. | reverse complement strand
AATGGCACCGGATACATCCCTGTCGGCTTTGGCGCCGGCAAGGTCTGGCGGGATGGCAAAACGGTCTACAACGTTTATCTGGAGCCACAAGCCACGGTGTGGCACGACGGGGCCGGGCAGCCGCACTGGACGATACTCGGCGGCCTGAATCTAACCCTTGGTGGTCTTTGACTTGCTGGTTTAACGGAGTCCACCTGGAAAACGCATGTTTGCGCCAGTCACTGCTGGATTGATCCACGTTGTCTCCAGCGCAGTCACGAACGCAAAAATGGCCACCCCTGCTGGTCAGAACCCTGGCACGATCTGCCTCGCCGCAGAGCGGGTTCCGTCCTGCGGCTTGAGCTCAATGTTACTTCGCGCCGGTGACCACCGCGGGTGGCGTCCAGGTGCCATTGGTGACCGCATCCTGCGGCCAATAAGCGCGGACATATAACGAGAAATCCTTACCCACTGGCGCCGGCAACCAGTTGGCGCGTTGCACCGGGTTGGTCGGTTCATCCGCCTGCACGTAGATCGTCAGCGAGCCATCCGCGTTGGGCTGCAAATCCTTGTTCTTGGTCCCGACTGAATACCGGCTGATGGGATTGGGTGAGAAGAAGTGGTCTTCGTTGTACAAAGTCAGCGACCAGAAACCCTTCACCGGCGGCAACTGGCCTGCCGCAAAGGTCACGGTATAGCGGTTGGCACCATTCAGACGGGTGCCTTGGGCATCCAGATCCTGATAGAAATATTTGGTTTCGTTGGGCTTGTTGACGAAGATATTGGATTTGGCCACGGCAGTGCGTGTGTAGTAATCCGCACCGAACGCAGCACCGTTACTTTGGGTGGTCCAGTTACTCGGCAACGGCAAGCCGTAATTGCGGAACTGCAGCAGCGGCTTGACCAGTTCTGCATCAGCCTTTTTGGCTTCGTCCACCATGGCCGCTTTCAGCGTCGGGTCTTTTTGGGCGGCCGCCAGTACCGCACGGTAGGTGGCGTAGCGGCCTTCTTCGCCGGGCAACGGCAATGCGTCATTCAGCACCGCCGGCAATTCATCAAAGAATTTTTCTGGTACGACCCACTGTGTTTCGCCCGAGCCACTGCCTTCTTGGGCCGGGAACTTGGGCAGCTTGGCCCAATCGTGTTGCTTCATCTTGCCGTCGTACATGGACAGCGGGTACATATCCACGCCCGCCACCACCGCATGAATGGCCTGTTTGTCGGCCGGGGTATCGTCCAGGAAAATGCGCGGGATCACGAATCCGGTATTGGTTCTGGAGCGAAATACCTTGGTAATGCCTTTAGGGACCTTGCCCTTCCAGTTGGGGCCAACCAGCAGGTAAAACCCAGGTTTGGTGCCATACATCTTGCCCAGATCGGCAAAGCTGTCCGAGCGCAGATCCACCGCCTGATACACCCAGAAACGGTTACCGAAGTCCGGCACTTGCAACACCACCGGGCTGACATCCAGCCCGATGCTGCCGTCGCCATAAACTACGTCCTGGTTCGGGCAGGCCACCTGCCGTTCGCGCGGGTCAATATAGTCACTCAGCATGGAAAGCCGGTTGAGGGGAGCCACCGGCACAAAGCCGCCCATCAAACCCGGCTCCGGCAAATCCTTGAAGGTCTGGCGACGATTGAAGATATTCATCATCGGCCAACCCCAGAAATAAGCCTCACGGGCAACCATGCGGGCATAGGCCTCGGTGTAGCGGGTATTGGCCACCGGGCCAGCGACTGCACTGGCAGACGCGGGCGCGGCGGCCAGTGCAGCAGAACCGGCCATTTCCAGAATCAGGGCGGCGGACAACAAAACACAAATACGGCGAACTTGCATGCGGGGTCTCCAGACCGGACGGGTACGTCCGTGGGGCAGGGATCGGCCCGGCAACAAATGACAATCAGCGGCTGGGTCTGATCCCGTAAAAATGATCCGGAGCGGCAAGTACGCCGCACCAGATCACGGCGGTTCAACCAGCACGTTATAGACAAAAAAGCTGCCTTGCCGCCAAACGATTTACGAGAGATTTCAGTATTCCAGCCTCATTGCATAAGCAAACCCTTGATTGAATTCCTATAGTGATACGGCTTGTACCCGGACCAGCCTCACACTTGTCTGGCCATTGCAGCATTGCCCCAATCACGATTTCAACAAGTCAATCCACCCAACTCCCCCGCTTCTGAGGAGCTTCGCATGACCCGACTGCATACCCTTCCCAAAGCCATGGCGCTCGCACTGACACTGGCCCTGGCGAGCCAGGCGCAATCTGCTCCCCGCTACGAAGAACTGGCCAACCAGCCGTTCAAAAACGGTTTTCCGACCAAAGAAGCTGGCCGCACCCTGGCCGATGAGCTGGTCTTCCAGCGTGCGGTGCAGTCTTATCTGTGGGCGCTGCCCGCCATCAATATCTGGGCCATGAAAGAAGCATCCGAAAAACAATATGGCTCCGGCTACAACATCCTGCCAACCTGGAAAGGCCGCATCAACGCCAAGACCTTGGTGACCACACCCAATTCGGATCTGGTGTATGCGATGAGCTATCTGGATCTGGCCAAGTACGGCCCGCTGGTGGTCGAGGCTCCGCCCGGCGTGCAAGGCATGTTTGATGATTTCTTCCAGCGCCCACTGGTCGGCCCCACCATTGACGGCAAGACATGGCGTGGCGACGTGGGTCTGGCCGGGCCAGACAAGGGCAAGGGCGGCACGTATGTGTTGCTGCCGCCGGGCTACACCGGGCCAGAGCCAACCGAGGGCTATGTTTACCGCTCGCGCACCAACAATGTGTTCCTGTTCTGGCGCACCTTCTTCAAAGACCCCAAGGATCTGGCCAAACCGGTAGCAGAAGTCGAACAGACGAAGATCTATCCGCTGGGCAAGAAAGATTCCGCCCTGCCGATGCAGTTCCCGGATGCCACCGGCGCGCAGATCAACATGCTGTTCCCGCATGACGGCAAGTACTTCGACATGCTGTCCCGCTTTATCGATGCCGAAGCGGTTGATCCGGCCGACATGGACATGCGCGGCTTCTTGCACACCATTGGCATTGAAAAGGGCAAGCCTTTCGCCCCGGATGCCAAGCGCCGCAAGCTGCTGGATGAAGCTGGCCGCACGGCGTTCAAGATGAGCAAGGTCATCAGCAATGATCTGCTGGTGAATGAACCCGGTGGCCTGTACTACAAGGATCGCCAGTATGTGAACACCTTCGCCGGCGAAAACACTGAATTCCAGGCCAGCGGCACCTTTACCAACCTGGAACAACGCGTCGCGTTCTTCACCTCGGCGTATTCCGACAGCCCCGGCATGGTGATGAACCTGGTCGGTGCCGGGGCTAAATATCCGGCTACCTCACGCGATGCGAACGGCGACTTCCTTGATGGCGGCAAGAGCTACAAGATGACCCTGCCACCGCAAGTGCCCGCCGCCCTGTTCTGGTCGGTCACCGCCTACGACGGCTTGACTGCATCGGGCATGGATAACGGTCAGCCCTTCCCGTCGCTGAACCAGATGGACAAGCCGGTGCAGAATGCGGACGGCTCCACCGATATCTACTTTGGTCCCCAATCACCCGGCGCGGGCAAAAACTGGATTCGCACGGTGCCAGGCAAAGGTGTGTTGGTGATCGTGCGCCTGTACGGACCAACCCAGCCATTCTTTGACCAGACCTGGAAGCCGGGCGACCTGTACAAGCAATAAGCGCAGCCCTTTGCGCAGCAATGGTCAAAGGCGTTCGCGGGCGCCTTTGACCATCGCAGAACGGGCGGGGCTGTTGCAACCTCAAACCAGAGCTACCGCACATCACAGAAGATACGTATCGATGACGCAATTGAAATCCATCTGCGCGGCGGCGCTGTTGCTGACGGATTGAAAAAAGGACTGACCAAGACAGAGAGTTTGTTCCCTGGTTTGTTCAAACCTCAAGGAACGTGCCGTTAAGAGTCTCGGCTATTGACCCGCAGGCAGGCCGCTTTGGGACGGAAGCGGATGTGGAGTCGCGGAAAGTTTAAGTCCACTCTGGCCGATCACCAGCCAACTGGGCCAGATCCTCGGCGGCCTCTCGGCCAAAGTAGACGTTTCGGCCCCTCGAAGTTGAAGTCTGCTTTACGGTGGGAAGCAGCCATCAAGCTACGACGCAGTTAAGCCCGTAGTTGCTGCGCAGAGCGCAACGACCAGCCACGGTGGTACATTCCGTGAGT
>JASLES010000459.1 GCA_030151005.1 Silvimonas sp. | reverse complement strand
TTGCCGCGCCCGACGCAGAGGCTGACCCGGGCGTGGCTGCGCCTACGCCGGCCAGTGTCTACACGCCGGCGGAACCTCCGCCCGCCGGTAGCAGTTTTTCGGCCAGGGGCTAGCCGGGGTAACGATCGCCAATCTGTGCGGTCGCGTACCAGGCCATCAAGTCGGCGACGCCCGGTGTGCCCTCTGCGGGCGACCAGGCGGTGTAGTCTTCTGGCGCGATTGGCATGTACGGGCCGTGCTTCACTTCAAAAATCACCCCGCCCTGATCCAGCGACAATACGGCATGCCAGGTGCCAGCGGGCGTCTCCAGAATGGCACTTTCTTCGCCCAGAATGGCGCGGTCAACCACGGTTCCGGCCTCATCAAAATGCAATACCAGAAAGCGCCCCTGTAGCGGGAACAACAGTTCCCACGTGTGCGGGTGACGGTGGGGCCGCACATAAGTGCCCGGTTCCATGGCAATCGCCAGGCGCTGGATCGGGTCGGCCAGTTCCGGGTGCAGATTGTGGTTAGCGCGCAAGCGCGGTGATGCAGCGGCGCTGGCGGCCAATAACGCAAGTTGGTCTCGATCGATTTGCTTCACGGTGCTCTCTTGTCCTTTGTTGGGTCTGCAACAGCAAACGGGCCCGCAGGCCCGCTTGCTGATGGTTCGTTCGTTGGCTTATTCCTGGTTCTTTTTGTGTCCGCCACCCTCATGGGTGCGGCGCGGGTATTGGTGAACCGGCGGTAAGGGTTTGCCGGGCTGCCATTTATTGTATTGCGGATGGGTGTGCATGGCGGCCTCCGGGGCGCCCTGCTTGCCTTGGGCTTCATGCATGACCCGGCGGGCGGTTTCTTCAGGGTGCTGATCCAGATAGTGCTCTACTTGCTCGCGGCCACGGCCCAGCGATTTGGTGTTGAGCGTATACCCGCCGCGCACCCGTTTGTGGATGCTGTCGAGCACGCTATTAATCTTTTCCTTGAAATCGAAATTGGCAATGCTGGCCCAGACGCCATCCTGTTTGGCCTTCATGCGGCGCGGGCGCGGCGCGCTGTCACCGGTAAACATGTCCTGTCTGGGTGACACATTGACCGCATTGCCATCTTTGCCCCGGAACGTGGTGCCGCCGGTATGGACGGTGTGGTACGTGCCCGGCGTGAGCCCGTCAGGATTATCGGCCGGTACTACGTCTACGTCATAGTCTGTGCCGCGAATGCCGATGGTGGCGGTAGGTGTAGTGAGCTGGTAGCTATCGTGGTTGAGTTTGCCAATGGCGCCCGTTACCGACCGCAAGGCCCCTTGCAACAAAGAGAGCCAGCTGCGACCGTTTTGTGGGTTGTCCGGATCGTAGACGTAATCAATGATGCGCAGCTTGGCCTTAGGGCGCAGCGTCAGGCTGGCGCCGTCTTCCATTTTCAGGACCACCCAGCTATTGGCATCCGTCGCAATAACATCGCCCTTGTTGACGTCGTCGCCCTTGTGTAGCGCGTCGGTCTTGCCGTCGGTATGGGTTGCGGTGACAAGGCCGCCCATGGCAGCTACCTGGCCAGATGCAGCCAGGGCGCTCAATGGCAGGCAGGTCAGCAGTGCGGTCAAGAGCCAGCGCAGCAGACTGGAATTCATCATGGGGCCTCCTCCGGTGATGTCCGGATTTTTGGTTCTAATAAACAGTCTGGCAGACGTCTTGCCGACGGTTTGTAACAACCGGATGCAGCAGATGCCAGACTGTACGTGTCGTTCAACTGCGGCCAGGTGTGCGATGCAGGGTGGTGGATAACTGGCTTAGTGGACGGTGGCGCGGGAAAACACATTGATCACAACCACACCAGCCACAATCAGGCTCAGCCCGATTATTGCAGGCATATCCAGTTGTTGCCGATACACGAAATACCCAACCAGTGAGATCAGCACGATGCCAATGCCCGACCAGATGGCATAAACGATGCCCACGGGAATGCTGCGCAGGGTCAGTGCCAGGCAATAAAAAGCAATGCCGTAACCCAGTACGACAATGATGGACGGTGTCAGTTTTGAGAACCCGTCAGCCGCCTTCAGGGCGGATGTAGCGATCACTTCGGCAACAATGGCAATGGCCAGCCAGACCCAGTTCATGTGCTGCTCTCCTGTGCCACAAAGTCCAGATTGCATCAATTTGGCCTGATATTCGTCAAGCTGCAAGCCTGGCAGCATTTGGCTTGACCATTGCCGCTGGTATGAGTTCGTGGCCGTAAACGCCCGACACCGCAAGGCGCCCTGCTACAATCGTGCTGTTGCCCTTGCCTGCCCACTCATGATCAAAGACCTGCTCTCTACCATTACCGATGTCGCCTTCCTGCGGGATTTGTTTATCTCGCTTGGGTTGATTGTCATCCTGCTGTTTGGCCACTCCATGGTACGACGCGCCATTTTGAGTCGTTCCAAATTGCAGCCGGAGGACAAGCGGCGGTTGATGGTGTACTCGCGGAACGTGTCGTTGATCCTGTTTGTGCTGGGCACGGTGGTGATCTGGGGGCATGAGATCGAGGCATTTGCCGTCTCGCTAGTCGCCATTGCGGCGGCCATCGTGATTGGCACCAAAGAAATCATCATGTGCGTGCTGGGTTCCATTTACCGCACCACCAGTCGCGCGTTTGAGGTGGGCGACCGGATTGAGATCGGGCATATCCGCGGACGGGTAATCGACATGAATCTGTTGAATACCACGCTGATCGAATCTTCTGCGGCGCTGCCCAATAAAGGCACCGTCGGGCGCGGCGTGGTGATTCCCAATTCCATGTTTCTCTCGACGCCGGTCTACAACGAGACCATGCTGGGCGCATATGTACTGCAAACCATCCATATCGCCCTGAATCGGGATGAGGATTGGCAAGCAGCCGAGACGGCCTTGCTGAAAGCGGGTGCGGCGGTTATTGCAGAATACATGGATGACTTGCTCATGCATGTGCGTGAACTGGAGCGCAATTACGCCGTTGATACGCCGCCGACCGAGCCGCGAGTTCGGATGTCGCTGGATGACCGCGAGGCCTTCAATCTGCATCTGCAATTGCCAGTACCTTTGGGGCAGCGGGCGCGGATTGAGCAACGCGTGTTGCGAGAGTATCTGCTGGCGCTGCCTGCCGTTGCGTC